>JAQURI010000051.1 GCA_028715665.1 Candidatus Ratteibacteria bacterium | reverse complement strand
AGAAAGACGCTCAAATATCGGCTCTAATCAAAGAAAAAGAAGAATATATCGAGAAGTGGAAAAGAGCGCTCGCGGAACTTGAAAATTACCGCAAGAGAAGCGAAAAGCAGTGCGAAGAAACGAGAAAATTCGCGCTCGAGGATATTCTTTATAAACTGTTGCATATACTGGATGATTTTGACAGGGCGTTAGCGCATATGAAAGATGCCCAATCGCTCGATGCGATAAAACAGGGTGTGGAATTAATTCACAAAGAATTAAAAGATTTATTGGGTCAGTATGGTGTTAAACACATTGATGTGGTTGGTAAGGAGTATGACCCCCACTCTCACGAAGCATTGGAAATAAAACATTCCAAGGAGGCAGGCGATAAACATACGGTCTTGGAAGAAATATTGCCGGGATATATTTTGCATAATAGACTTCTTCGTCCCGCCAAAGTAAAGATTTCAGCTCCCCCAAAAGCAGAGGAAAGCAAAGAGGAGCATAAGATGTTGAAAGGAGAAAAAAATGAAGAAAAATAAATTTTTGTCGGGAGGATTTTTAACAAGTCTGTTGATTGTATTTTCTTTCGTGGCATTTGCGCCGATTGTCGGCGCCGAAGATTTGGATGCGCTTCGTCAACTCTCAAATGCTTTTGCATCGATAAGCGATAAAGTCAGTCCTTCGGTGGTAAGTGTGGTAGCTACCACAAAGATTAAAGTTTCCCAACCCGGCATATCTCCTTTTGATGACCCTTTCTTTGATGAATTGAGACGATTTTTCGGTCCCGATTTTTCTCCGCGGGGTAATTCGCCTCAAGAAAGGGAATATGAACAATCGGGAATGGGTAGCGGCGTTATTATAACCACCGATGGATATATTCTTACAAACAATCATGTAGTGGCGCCAAACGGTAAAGTTGCCGATAAGATTAAAGTCATTGTTTCCGATGACAAAGAATTCGATGCCGAGATAAAAGGCAGGGATACGGAAACCGATATTGCAGTTATTAAAATAGATGCAAAGAATTTACCGGCGGCAAAAATCGGGGATTCGGATAAGGTAAAGGTAGGAGAATGGGTCCTTGCCATCGGCAGTCCTTTCGGCTTACAGCACACGGTAACGGCCGGTATTATATCTGCTATCAGCAGAACGAATATGGGAATTACCCAATACGAAGATTTTATTCAAACTGATGCCGCCATTAATCCCGGCAACAGCGGCGGCCCTCTCGTAAATCTTGACGGAGAAGTTATAGGGATAAATACATTCATTTTTTCCAGGACCGGCGGATATATGGGCGTAGGTTTTGCAATTCCCATAAATATGGCCCAGAAAGTAATGGAACAATTGATCAGCAAAGGCAAGATTGTCCGGGGTTGGCTGGGAGTTACTATTCAGGACCTGACTGAAGAACTTGCCGGCACCATCGGGCTAAAACAGACAAAAGGCGTTGTAGTGCGTCAGGTGCAAATCGGGTCCCCTGCAGACAAAGCCGGTATCAAGAGTAATGACATAATATTAAAAATCGACGGCAAGCCCATGGAAACGACGAAGCAGCTAATGCAGTTTATAGCAGGAGTAACTCCCGGCACGGAAATAGCGATTACCGTTTTGAGAGCAGACAAAGAAGTCGTGCAAAAGGCAAAGATAACCGAAAAACAACCGTTGGGCACAGCTTCGGCTGCAGATAATTCCACGGAATCACAGGAAAAATTGGGACTTGAGATTAGAGAACTTGACGACGAATTAGCGACACAATATCATCTCCAGGGCGAAAAAGGAGTGGTAGTTACCAAAGTCACGCCCGGTTCATTGGCTGAGCGGGCAGAACTTCAGGAAGGTGACCTGATTATAGGAATAAACGGGCGCACAATTGGCAATATAGAGGACTACAGAAAAGCCGTAGATAAAATCGGAGAACAAAACAACATAGAATTTAGTTGCATAAGATATTATATGGGAAATAAGTGGAGATTTACGACTCGTGTGCCTTTGAAATAACTATGCAACTGGAAAAATTTACAATAAAAACGCAGGAAGCCATACAAAAAGCGCAAAGCATTGCTTCTGAAAACGGCAACCAGGAAATTACCGCAGAGCATCTGCTTTTGGCTCTTTTGCAGACGGAAGACGGCATAGTTTCCCCATTGATAGAAAAAATAGGGGTGAACGCCGTTTATATTTCACGGGAAATCCAAAAAGAAATAGATAATCTTCCGAAAGTAAGCGGCGGACAGTTATATGCTTCATCTTCTTTTAACAATGTAATTCAAAAAGCAATTAAAACTTCTGCTCAATTGAAAGATGAATATGTAACGGGGGAACATCTCCTTTTAGGATTGATTGAGACAAAAGATACCCCCGCCGGCAAAATTTTAAAACAAGAGGGGATAAGCAAAGATGCCGTTTTAAAGGCATTGAAAGACATACGAGGAAGCCAGAGAGTGACCGACCAAAGCGCTGAGACGAAATATCAGCCGCTTAAAAAATTCGGCAAAGACCTTACTGAACTGGCTTCCGGAGGGAAATTAGACCCCGTCATAGGCCGCGATAAAGAAATAAGAAGAGTCATGCAGATACTTTCCCGCAGAACGAAAAACAATCCCGTTTTAATAGGCGACCCCGGTGTCGGCAAGACCGCGATAGTGGAAGGGTTGGCGCAAAGAATTACCTCGGGCGATGTGCCCGAAGGGTTGAAAAACAAAAAAATCGTGTCGCTTGATATCGGCTCAATGGTTGCAGGTTCAAAATTCCGGGGAGAATTCGAAGAACGTTTCAAAGCAGTATTAAAAGAAATTATTTCCAGAGAAGGGGAAATCATAGTTTTTATAGACGAACTCCATACGATTGTGGGCGCAGGCAGCGCCGAAGGTGCGGTTGACGCTTCCAATATGATAAAGCCGCATTTAGCGAGGGGCGAGTTAAAATGTATCGGCGCAACGACTTTGGACGAATATAGAGAACATATAGAAAAAGATGCCGCTTTGGAAAGAAGGTTTCAGCCGCTGTTCGTAGCAGAGCCCACTTTGGAAGAAACCATAGGAATTTTAAGGGGACTAAAAGAAAAATATGAAGTCCATCACGGAGTCCGCATAACGGATTCGGCAATTATTTCTGCGGCAACCTTGTCGCATCGTTATATCACGGACAGGTTCCTGCCGGACAAAGCAATAGATTTGATAGACGAAGCAGCTTCGCGTCTTAGGATAGAAATAGATTCCCACCCGCAGGAAATAGACGAACTCGAAAGAAAAATACGGCAGCTTGAGATAGAAAAAGAAGCGTTGAAAAAAGAAAAAGACGAAGCTTCCAGGGAACGGCTTGGCAAGTTAAATAAAAATATCTCGGAATTGCAGGAAACGCTGAAATTAAATAAAGCACAGTGGCAGAGAGAAAAAGAAGCCATACAAAAAATACAGGCTTTGAAGAGAGACATAGAAAAGACCAAAGTCGAAGCGGAAAAAGCCGAAAAAGAAGGAGAACTTGCAAAAGCGGCGCAGCTCAAATACGGCAGTTTGACGGAGCTTCAAAATAAATTGGACGCGGAAAATAAAAATTTGAACAAAATTCAGAAAGATAAAAAAATGCTCAAAGAGGAAGTGGACGAAGAAGATATCGCGGAAGTCGTATCCGAATGGACGGGAATTCCTCTTAAACGCATGATGGAAACAGAAAAGGAAAAACTTAAATTCATAGAGGAAAAATTATCAAGAAGAGTCGTCGGACAGGGCGAAGCAATTAGAAAGGTTTCGGATGCGATAAGAAAAGCAAAAGCGGGCCTTTCCAATCCCAATCGCCCTTTGGCGTCTTTTATATTCTTAGGTCCCACCGGAGTAGGCAAGACCGAACTTGCAAAAGCATTGGCTCAGTTCCTTTTCGACGACGAGAATGCTTATACAAGAATCGACATGTCGGAATATATGGAAAGGCATTCCGTTTCAAGGATGATAGGCGCTCCTCCCGGATATGTGGGGTATGAAGAAGGCGGACAATTGACCGAAAAAATACGGAGAAGACCTTATTCGGTCATCCTTTTGGACGAAATAGAAAAGGCGCACAGCGACGTGTTCAATATCCTTTTGCAGGTTTTGGACGAAGGCCGGCTCACGGACGGGCAGGGCCGCATTGTAAATTTTAAAAATACTGTTATAATTATGACTTCGAATATTGGGTCAAAATGGATTAACGAAGTTGACGACGAGAAGACCCTCAGGGAAAAAACGCTTGCTTCTTTAAGGGCTCATTTCAGACCTGAATTTCTAAACCGTATAGACGAAATAATAGTATTTAATCGTCTGGATATGGAAAACATCATAAAGATTGTGGACCTTCAGATAGAATATCTTAATTTACGGTTAAAAGACAAAAAATTACGGGTGGGTCTTACGAAAGCGGCTAAAGAATTTATAGCCAAAGAAGGGTATGACCCTTTGTATGGCGCAAGGCCTTTGGCGAGGACTATAAACCGTTATATTGAAAATCCGCTTGCAAGAGACATCCTTGAAGGGAAGGTAAAAGAAGGCGATAGTATAACGGTTAATTATGTCCCTTCTAAAAAGGAGGTGGTCTTTGAAAAAGGTAAGTGAATATTTAAATAATTCTTTAAAAACTAAATAATTTATGAATAAATCAAAAACAAGGAGGTTTAAAGTATGCGTATCAAACCATTAAACGATAGGATACTCGTAAAAAGACTGGAAGCCGAAGAAAAAACAAAAGGCGGAATTGTCCTGCCCGAAACGGCTAAGGAAAAACCAAAGGAAGGAGAGGTAATCGCAGTAGGCCCAGGGAAAATGCTTGAAAGCGGAAAGAGGCAGTCTCTCGAATTAAAAAAAGGCGATAAAATAATTTTTGAATCCTATGCCGGAACGGAAATCAAAATAGAAGGCAAAGAATATCTTCTTATGAAAGAAGACGATGTTTTGGGAATAATAGAAAAGTAACCAAACAATAAACATGATTACATAGATTAAAATGCAGATTACAGAGATTAAAACCGTATTATGGGAATTTGTAAAAATCTCTGAAATCTTTGTTCAAAATCGCTGTAATCGTATAAAGTTTGTAAAAGTTTCATAAAAAAAGGAGGTAGATAAAAGATGGCAAAACAATTAATTTTTAACGAAGAAGCCCGTAAATCCATTTTACGCGGAGTGGATAAATTGGCTGAGGCGGTAAAGGTTACGCTCGGACCAAAGGGAAGAAATGTGGTTTTAGAGAAAAAATTCGGCTCTCCCACAATCACTAAGGACGGAGTTACCGTTGCAAAAGAAATAGAACTCGAAGACCCGTATGAGAACATGGGAGCCCAGCTTGTAAAAGAAGTGGCATCCAAAACTTCCGATATAGCAGGCGACGGAACAACGACCGCAACGGTCCTTGCCCAGGCGATATGCAGAGAAGGGCTGAAAAACGTTGCTGCCGGCTCAAACCCTATGGGTTTAAAAAGAGGAATAGAACAAGGGGTAGAAATTATAGTGGAAAAACTGAAAAAACTAAGCAAACCCGTTAAAGGAAAACTGGAAATCTCGCAAGTCGCTACTATTGCTTCCAACAATGACAAAGCTATCGGAGATATTATCGGCGAAGCAATGGAAAAAGTCGGCAAAGACGGCGTAATTACCGTGGAAGAAGGACAAGCGCTTGAAACTACGCTGGAAGTCGTGGAAGGAATGCAGTTCGACAACGGTTATCAGTCTCCTTATTTTGTGACCGACGCGGAAAATATGGAAGCAATTCTGGATGACCCTTATATTCTTCTCTCTGAAAAGAAAATTTCAAGCGCCAAAGATTTGATACCTCTTCTTGAAACGGTTGCAAGAGAAGGAAAACCGCTTGTGATAATTTCCGAGGAAGTCGAAGCAGAAGCGCTTGCGACCCTGGTAGTCAACAAAATAAGAGGAACTTTGAAATGCGCGGCAACTAAAGCTCCCGGATTCGGCGACAGAAGAAAAGCCATGTTGCAGGATATAGCGGTTCTTACGGGCGGACAAGTCATATCGGAAGATATCGGTATGAAGCTGGAAAATGTCACGGTCGATATGCTGGGAAAAGCAAAAAGGATAAGAATGGATAAAGACAATACCACTATTATCCAGGGGGCGGGCAACCAGAAAGAAATAAAGGGCAGAATAGACCAAATAAGAACGGAGAAAGAAAAGACGACATCCGATTATGACAGAGAAAAATTGGAGGAGCGGCTTGCCAAACTTGCCGGCGGTGTTGCCCAAATCAATGTCGGAGCTGTCACGGAAACGGAAATGAAAGAAAGAAAAGCAAGAGTCGAAGATGCCTTGCATGCGACGCGCGCCGCCGTAGAAGAAGGCATTGTTCCGGGTGGCGGAGTAGCACTTCTTAGATGTATTTCCACTTTGGGCGAAAAAATCAAAACAATGACGGGAGAGGAGAAAATAGGCGCAGAAATAGTAAACAAGGTCCTGTCAGAACCCACAAGACAGTTGGCGCAGAACGCGGGTCTGGAAGGTTCCATAGTCGTCCAAAATATATTAGACAAGAAAGACCTAAACTATGGGCTCAACATTGATACGGGCAAATATGAAGACCTTATAGAAGCAGGCGTAATCGACCCTACAAAGGTGACGAGAACTGCCTTGCAAAACGCCTCATCAATTGCTTCACTATTAATTACAACCGAAGCCTTGATTGTCGAAATTCCCGAAAAGGAAAAAGAAATGCCCGGCGGAATGCCTGGAGGAATGGGCGGCATGGGCGGATACTAAGATAAAATAAAATAGATAGAATTGATTATAACGAGAGCCCCAGCCCTTACTTAGGGCTGGGGCTCTCGTTTAAATAACGATTTTATTTTGTTATAATCCGAGCCAATATGACTTCAAATAATATTAAATCCTTCATCCGACAATATTCTTCCGCTATCGACTATAAAATCCCGTGTATATCGATAATTCTTGCCGCAGGGCACGGGAAAAGAATGAAATCCTCAAAACCGAAAGTCCTTTATGAAATATTGGGCGTCCCGACCGTTATAAGGGTATCGGAAGCGGCGAAAAAAGGCATTTCAAGCCCCAATCAGATAATAGTCGTAGGTGTAAAAGCGGAAGAAGTCATAAAAGCTATAGGTAAGAGGAAAAATACCTGCTTTGTCTATCAGGAGGAACAAAAAGGCACGGGTAATGCTGTAAAAGTCGCTCTGGAAGGAATAGATAGTAAATTTAAGGGTTTTGTCTATATTCTTCCGGCTGATGCGGGCTTAATAACCGAAGGCGTAATAAAAGATTTTAAGGACCGTTTCGAAAAATCGGATTGCGACATGCTGATGCTTACGGGAGAATATAGAGGGGAAACGGCAAAAAACCATTATGGCAGAGTCATAAAAGACAAAAGAACGGACGAAGTTATAGAAATAAAAGAATATAAAGACATAGCGGCATTAAACGATATGTACAAAATTGTACACAGAGGCAAGGCACTCTCATTTACAAGAGACGAGTTATTGGATATAAGAGAATATAACTCCTCTATTTATGCATGTAAAATAGAGCCGCTGAAGAAATATTTATCGTATCTGGAACCGACAAATGTTCAAAAAGAATATTACTTCACCGATATGATAAAAATTTTCAATAAGCACAATTTGAAAGTCGGCTCACAGACGGTAAAAAATTCCGATTTTGTTATGGGTTTTAATGACAGGGCAACCCTTAAAAAGATGGATGCTCTTGCCCGTCATAGAACATATTAACAACTCCATATGAATAATTTAATTATCTCTCTTTCAGGCATAAGAGCAATAGTAGGCGAGTCTTTCGGCGAAAAAGAGGCACATAAAGCATCTGACCTTTTCTTCGGGGTATATCTCGAAAGACAAAAAAAACCCCGCAAAATAATAATCGGAAAAGATATAAAACCCACGGGCGATAAACTTCTCCAAGGCGCTGTTGCCGCTCTTTATAAAAACGGAATAGAAACTGTCGTCAACCTGGGTATTACGACCTTACCTATTATCGAATGGGCAGTCAAACATTTTGATGCAAGCGGCGGGATATTCATAACCGCAAGCCATAATCCTATCGAATATAACGGGATAAAATTCATATCCTCATCGCAGGATAATGCGGGCATTCTTTCTGCGTCTTTTATGCAGAAGATAAAAGATGAGTGGGAAAACAAACAAACAGGCAAAATGACCCCTGTAAAACTTCCCGAAGAAAAATCCTGCCTGGGCGGATACAATAAAGACGTAATAGAAAATATCAAAAAAGTCATAGATATATGCGCAGAACGGCCGGGCAAGGGAAACGAGATTTTTTCGAAACTGAAAGAAAACCAGCCGAAAATCGCTCTTGATGCCTGTTCGAAAGACGGATTGAAAATACCGGCGACTTTTCTTTTGTCTTTGGGAATAAAAGAAAAAAATATTTATCCCGTAAACGCCGAAACGCTATCGCGGTGTAAAAGGCGTTTAGAACCGTCGCCCGCATACCTCGGGCAATTGAAAGAAATCATACGAAAACACGATTTAGACATAGGTTTTGCATTCGACCCGGACCAAGACCGCCTGGTAATAATGCCGCTTTCAAGCGAAGAACTTACTCCGATTTTATGCGCAAAATTCCTGTTGGAACTGCAAAAGAATGCGCATAATAAATATATAAAACAAATCCCGATAAACCTTTCCACCTCATCGTTATGGGATGAATTGGCGAAAGAATATGCGATAGAAATAATCAGGACCAGAGTAGGGGAGTTCAACGTTATAGACGCTATGCAAAAAAACAAACTTTCTCTCGGGGCGGAGGGTAACGGCGGGATTATACTTAAAGACGTAAGTTTCGGCAGAAATTCGACCGTCGGAATGGCTTTGATACTTGCCTATATAGTTTACAGCGGTAAATCCGTAAAACAATTAGAAAGTTTATTGCCGGAATATTTTATGGTCAAAGATAAGATAAACGTTTCTGTTGAACAGGAGAAAATGAATGAATTTCTTACTGATAAGATTAATATTTTTACGAAGCAGAACAAAGAAAATATAAAATCAACCGATGAAAGAGACGGTTATAAAATTATATTTGAGGATGGTTCATGGGCTCATATAAGGGTTTCCAACACCGAACCGATGATTCGTCTGATAGCGGAATCAAAGGATAAAGAAAAGGCGAAGATGCATATAATGCAATTAAAATCTTTTATATCAAAATCCGATTAACTGCGTATCATAAACCATCCCGACGTTACGTCGGAATACTTTGCGGGGTAATCGGAATGTAGTTCCGATTAAATATTCCCCACCAATACCGCCATACATATCAACCCGAAAAAATAGCCCCATCCGAATGTGCTCATATGCCCGTAATGGCTAAAAGTAAAACCGACAACAGTTAAAACAGCGAATATTGCCAATCGGACAAGTTTTGCCGAGTTAAACTGGGGCAGTTTTCCAGGCGGTTTCTGGTATATCTTTTTCATATTAAATCCTCCCTCCAACCGTCAGTTTATCATATTGCATAATTAAATAAAGTAGGGTATCATCTCCATAGTGATTTACTATTA
>JAQURI010000050.1 GCA_028715665.1 Candidatus Ratteibacteria bacterium | reverse complement strand
TCCGATCTAAAGATTATAGATATAAACGGCACATCGTTAAAAGATATAGTTAAAAGATGTTATTTTGAAATACAATAGAAATATATTGAAATACGTTGTTTATCTACTACATATTTCTACTGTATATCTATGTATATCCATTATATTTCCTGCTATGTTCTTATTCCCTTTTAGGAATTAATCTGCCTCAATTAACTTATCATTATTAATAAAGTAATTCCTTTGGGAAAATATTATTCAATCCGAATATACAAAACGGGTCGATGGTTTTCTTTATCCTCACCATTTCCGTAATACCGGCTTTCCCATACATCATTTCAAGATATTTATGTTTTAGTTTGCCTATACCGTGCTCCGCAGAGACGGTTCCGCCTGCCTGAACCGCTTTTTTCACCGCTTCGATATAAGCTGATTGTGAGCGTTTTCTTTCTTCGTCATTTTTAGGAAAGAAATTAAAGTGCAGGTGGTTTTCGCCTATATGCCCAAAAATCACATATTCAACTTCGGTTTTTTTCGCCATTTCCCTATAGAAGGCAAAAAATTCGGGGAAATAATTTTCCGGCACTGCTAAATCTAAAGAAACTTTTATTTGTTTTATTTGTCTGAAATATTCATTTATAAGTTCGGGAAGTTTATGCCTGAAATCAATTAATTTATTATAATCGCGCTCGTTTTCGCCTATCCATGTGTCCGCCAGAGAATACTCTTCCAGAACCTTCAGCCACTGGTCTAAATCTTTTGTTTCCTGCTCTATATATAAAGCCGACTCGCATTCGGGAATATTGGGAAAGAGTTTCTTCAATATTCCAAGACTATTCTTCTCGAAATATTCCAAAGAATAGACGTTCAATCTTTTATTACTCTGGATTTTGCCGAGTATGTCCAAAGTATTTTCGTCTTTTTGCAGGAACAAAATCATAATTAAACGCTTTGGAAGCGCGAGTATAAGTTTTAGTTCCACTTCCGTAATAATTCCCAGGGTTCCTTCCGAACCGATGAACAAATCAATCAAATCCATTCCCGGGCGCGAAAAGTACCCGGCGGCATTTTTTATTTGTGGGCTTGTATATTTGGGAATTTTCACCTTAAAGAAAGGTGTAGTAATTATTCCTTGTCCATCGGCGATATATTGGCCCCTTTTTATGTCCAGAATATTTTCCATTGAAAGCGCGACTCGTATTCTTTCTACATATTTTCTTGTTGCGCCGAATCTATAGCTGTATTCTCCCGAAGCATTTGTAGCGACATTACTTCCGATAAAAGCCGTCCTTTCTGTCGGAAACGGCGGATAAAAAAGTTCTTCTTTTTCCAATTCTTTTAAAAAATCGTCCACGATTACGCCTGCTTGCAGGGTCGCTTTAAAGTTATTTTTATCGATTGAAATAATGCCGTTCATTTTCTCAAGCGATATGACGGCGCCGCCCTGGGGAATTCTTCCGCCGGTGGTGCCGGTCCCGGCCCCCGAAGCAGTGACAGGTATTTTATTTTTTTTCGCTTCTTTTATTGCTTCTAAAACTTCCGATTCGTTTTTGGGAATATAAACGACATCTGCCCTGCCGAATTTCAGGTTGGAAGTATCTTCCAGATAACTTATAATTTGTTCGGTTTCTTTTTTGATAATCATATCGGAGAGGTATTATAATAAAGTTGTTTTAAAATTGATATAATCTACTGAAATATTTTGGAGGGAAATAATATGCCAAGAATAGGAATTATAGGCGGGAGCGGTCTTTACGGAATCGAAGGGTTCACAAATAAAAAATGGGTCCGGGTCGACACTCCTTTCGGCAAACCTTCCGATGAATATTTAATCGGGAAAATAAACGGCGAGGAAATAGCATTTTTGCCGCGCCATGGTAGGGGACATCCCATAATGCCCTCGCAGTTAAATTACAGAGCCAATATTTTCGGGATGAAAAAATTGGGAGTGGAGCATCTCGTATCGTTCTCTACGGTAGGCTCTTTCAAAAAGGAAATAAAACCGCTCGATATAGTTATCATAGACCAGTTCGTTGACAGGACCAATCAGGCGAGGAAAATGACGTTTTTCGGGGACGGGGTAGTGGCGCATATCGCTTTTGCCGAGCCGGTGTGCCCGGTTCTTTCGGATGTTTTGTATCTTGCGGCTAAAAAATTGGCCGTCAAAAACAATATCAACGTTCATAAAGGCGGGACTTATTTGAATATGGAAGGGCCCGCTTTTTCCACCGAAGCGGAATCTTTTCTTTATAAAAGCTGGGGAATGGACGTAATCGGCATGACGAATATGCCCGAAGCAAAACTTGCCAGAGAAGCTGAAATGTGTTTTGTGACGGTGGCGATGGTTACGGATTATGATGCCTGGTATGAAGAAGAATCGGTTGTGACCGTAGATATGATAGTCCAAAACTTGAATAAAAATGTGCAAGTGATAAAAGAACTTATTAAAGATATGGTTTCGCATATACCCCAAAAAAGAAATTGTCTTTGTTCGCAGGCCTTAAAAAACGCGATAATTACCCAAAAAGAACTTATTCCCGATGAGAGAAAAAAAGAACTGGAATTGATTATCGGAAAATACATTAATTTATAAACGGGGGATTATTTTATGCGCAAAATTATGAATCGGGTTTTAGTGTTGCTGATTTGTTTTATTGTGCCGGGGGTTTTATTCGGTGAAGATTTCGAGGCAAACGAGAGCTTTGGGGTTAAAACCGCAAAAATAACAATTGATTCAAAAAAAACTTACCAGACCATCGAAGGCTTTGGCGCTTCTGTTGCATGGTATGAAATTTCTTTTGCTCAGCATCCTAACCGAGAAGATATCTATTATCATGCTTTTCAAAATCTCGGTCTAAGTATACTTAGATTAAAAAATGGATATCAGTACCAAACAGAGGAGAATTTTAATCCGAATTTGGCGGAAATCGTGAGAAATCTGTATAAATATTCAGACCGCAATCCCAAAATACTTATGAGTTTATGGTCTCCGCCGCCGGATCTTAAAAGCAATAATGCTCTCCGCGGAGGAACGCTTAAAAGAGATGAAAACGGTAAATTTATATATGATGCTTTTGCCAGATATTGGATTGACTCTCTTAAAGCCTATAAAAAAATGGGAATTGTTCCCGACTATATCAGCATCCAGAACGAACCCTCACACGGAGAATGGGAAAGCTGCTTCTTGTATGAGACTGAATCTGCGGATACAGCCGGTTATGATAAGGCACTGGAAGCGGTTTCCAAAGCGTTGCAGTCCTTGCAGCCCCGTCCCCAAATTTTGGCGCCGGAGGAGCAGGGAATAGACTATAACATTTTTCAGAATTTTGCCAGATTTTTTAATAAGGATTTAATTTATGGTTATGCTTATCATTTATATCATGGAGAATCTGATAGGGTGAATGACAATCATAACCCTGATTTATTCATCCCGAATCTTGAAAGGATTGCAAAAGATTATTCCGATAAACCGATTTTTCAGACTGAATACGACAGAGGGGACTGGTTCAACACAGCTTGGATTATGCATAACTGCCTTGTCTACGGCAATGTTTCTGCGTATTTATATTGGGCTTTGGTTTGGCAGGGAGATAAAGGATTGATTCAACTGGAAAGTTTAGGAAATCCGTCAACATGGACGACGTCAGAAGGTTATGTACTTACTCCCTATTATTATGCTTTCAGGCAATATTCGAAATTTATTTCTCCCGGCTGGAAGAGAATCTCTGCAGGGTCGACTTCGGAAAATTTAAAAATATCCGCTTATATAAATCCTGCCAAAGATGCAATGACAATAGTGATGCTTAATGTTTCAAACGAAAATTATGATGTTTCGATTGGAAAAGCAGATTTTGAAAGTTTAAGGGGCGGGATATTCCGGACTTCGGAAACCGAACATGGAAAATATATTGGATTGTATCGCAAAGATACGATATTAAGTGTTCCTTCCCGTTCTATTACGACATTGGCATTGGACGTAAGAATTATCAATTAAAGGATGAAGCGTTTATTAAACGGCAAAATAATCGTTTTGATTTGTATGCTCGGGTTTTTTATATTATTTTGTTGTTTCGCTGTTTTCAATCCCCCCGTATTCCCAGTTGTAGTTTTAATAAATTCCGAAGAAACTTATCAGACCATTGAAGGATTCGGAGCGTCTATAACTTATTACGAAAGTTTTCTGATTAATCATCCCCAGAAAGAAGATATTTATAATTGTATTTTTGAAGAGCTTGGCTTAAGTATTCTTCGGGTGCGCAATTCCTATGAATACGAAGATAATTTTATTCCGGAAACAGCGCAAGTTATAGAGGATATGCGCAAATATTCGCATCGCGACCCCATAATTATAATGAGTGTCTGGTCTCCGCCGGTTGAACTTAAAAGTAATAATGAAAAGGTTGGCGGGACGCTTAAAAAAGATGAGGACGGTAAATTTATGTATGATGCTTTCGCGCAGTATTGGGTCGATTCCTTAAATGCGTATAAAAAGCTGGGGGTTGAACCCACCTATATTGCTATTGAAAACGAGCCTTCTTGGGGTAGCCATGAAGCTTGTATGTTTAAAGAAACCGAGACATATACTACTGCGGGTTATAATAGAGCACTCGAAGAAGTGTATAAAAAACTCAAAACTTTAGAATACTGCCCGAAGATTTTGGGGCCCGAAGTCCACGGAATCGGTTATAACACTTTTCAGAATTATGCGGCGAGATTTAATCATGACCTTCTGGATGGTTATTGTTATCATCTATATCATGGGGGCGATGGAGCAAATAATAATCCGGATTCATTTATCGATAACCTAAAAAGGATTGCCAAAAGTTATCCGGGGAAGCCCATTTTTCAGACGGAATATCATAGGGGCGATTGGTTTAATACGGCTTGGATTATGCATAACTGTCTTGTGTACGGAAATGTCTCCGCTTATTTATATTGGGATTTGATATGGGCAAAAGACAGAGGTACCGCATTGGTGGAAATAGAAAGCCCGAATAGGCCAAAGGATTGGACTACCCAAAAAGGGTATGTATTGTCCGACAAATATTACGCGTTCAGGCAATATTCGAAATTTATTTCTCCCGGCTATAAACGCGTGTCTGCACACGCGGACTCGAGAGATTTAAGAGTATCTGCTTATATAAGTCCCAATAAAGATTCTATGACTGTTGTCGTGCTTAACGTTTCTAAAGACAAACAAGAAGTTATTTCAATAAAAGAGGCAGGATTTAAAATAAACGGCGGGGATGTAATCCGGACATCGCAGACAGAAAAAGGGGAAAATGCAGGTAAATATAATTTGAAAAAAGCTGTTTTACTTCCACCCCGCTCTATTACGACATTGGCGTTGGATATTGAATCACTGATTAATTAATAATTCTCTTTTGTCAATTTCGTTTCGGTCTGATAAAATCTTGTTTTAAGAATGGAAGAAAAACGAATTTACGAACTTTTTAAAGAAAAAGGCGCGCTTTTGGAAGGGCATTTCCTGCTCACGAGCGGTCTTCATTCCTCTACGTATCTGCAGTGCGCCAAAGTCCTGCAATATCCCGACATAGCCGAAAAATTATGCAGTCAACTCGCAAAACAGTTCTCTAAAGCTAAAGTGGATGTCGTAGTTTCTCCTGCAGTCGGCGGAATAATCGTTGGACAGGAAGTCGCGCGGGCTTTGGGAGCAAGAGCCATATTTGCCGAACGAATTGACGGCAAAATGCTCTTAAAACGCGGCTTCGAATTAAACAAAAAAGAAAGTGTTCTTGCGGTGGAAGATGTGATTACTACCGGCGGGTCTTTGAAGGAAATCATACAACTTGCAAAAGACAAGGGCTGTAATATTACAGGAGTGGGGTCGCTTGTTGATAGAAGCGGAGGAAAAGTTGGATTCGGAGCGAAAAATTTTTCTCTTCTAAATTTAGAAATCCAGAACTATTCAAAAGAAATCTGTCCTTTATGTAAACAAGGAATTCCGCTTACGTATTTGGGTAGCCGAAATAATGTGTCAAAATAATCTCTTATCATGAGCACGGGGAAATATACTATCGGCGTAGATTTCGGGACAGATTCCGTGAGGACGATTGTTGCAGACGTTGACGACGGCAGAGAATTGGCAGGTGCCGTTAGCGTCTACAGACGCTGGACGGAAGGAAAATATTGCTCGGTTGGGAAAAATCAATTTCGACAACATCCGCTCGATTATATAGAATCGTTTCAGGAATCGGTAAAGAAAGCCCTTTCAAAATTTCCGCACGGTAAAATATCCCGAATAGCGGGTATGTCTTTGGATACTACGGGTTCTACCCCATGCGCTGTGGATGAGGCGGGAATGCCTCTTTCCCTGAAAGCAGAATTCAAGGACAATCCCAACGCGATGTTCGTTCTTTGGAAAGACCACAGCGCCGTTGAAGAAGCCGAAGAAATCAATTCCGTCGCAAAATCTTACAGCCAAGATTACACTAAGTATAGCGGGGGGGTTTATTCTTCGGAATGGTTTTGGGCGAAAATCCTGCATATTTTGCGAAAAGACAAAAAAATTCAAAAATCCGCATTTTCCTGGGTTGAACACTGCGACTGGATGCCCGCGTTGCTTACCGGCGTAAATGATGCGCGTCTTATAAAAAGAAGCAGATGCGCCGCCGGACACAAAGCAATGTGGCATGAATCTTTCGGAGGATTACCGCCTAAAAAATTTTTGGAAAAAATCGACCCTCTTTTGGAAGGAGTCCGCGAAAAACTTTATAAACAAACTTATACCGTTGATTATAAGGCCGGGACTTTAAGCAGGCAGTGGGCGGAAAAATTGGGACTTTCCGAAAATGTAGTCGTAGGAATCGGAGCCTTTGATGCGCATATAGGCGCTATCGGAGCCCAAATCAAGCCAAATGTGCTCTGTAAAGTCATAGGAACTTCCACATGCGATATTCTTGTTGCTCCAAAAGAGGATGTAAAAGGCAAACTCATAAAAGGTATCTGCGGGCAGGTAGACGGGTCCGTTATTCCCGGCATGGTTGGCATGGAGGCAGGGCAATCTGCGTTCGGTGATGTATATGCCTGGTTTAAAGACGTGGTTTCTTGGCCTGTTGAAAATTTGTTCGGCAAGGATTTTTCGGCCGGCGAGAAAGAGAAAATAATAAAAAATATAATTCCCGAACTTTCAAAAGCCGCCGCCGAACAACCTCCCGGCAAGACAAATATTATAGCCCTTGACTGGATTAACGGCAGACGCACTCCTTATGCGAATCAGTTTCTTAAAGGCGCTATTACGGGTCTTGATTTCGGCAGTGATGCCGTAGCGATATTTAAAGCCCTTGTGGAAGCAACGGCGTTCGGAGCCAAAAAGATTGTCGACAGATTTGCCGAAGAAGGCATTGAGATTAAAAGCGTCATAGCGCTCGGCGGTGTAGCCAAAAAATCGCCTTTTGTTATGCAGGTTTTGTCGGATATCCTCGGCATGAATATTAAAGTCGTTCGTTCCGAGGAGGCTTGCGCATTAGGCGCGGCAATGTGCGCCGCTGTGGCAAGCGGTGTTTATAGCACTGTCCAGCAAGCACAAGAAAAAATGGGAAACGGTTTTGAAAAAGAATATAAGCCGGATATAAAAAAACATAATTTTTATAAAAAACTGTATAATAGATACTCGAAACTTGCTGAATTTATAGAAAAAGATTTCACCTATAAAAATGACGCCCTATAAACGAATAAAAGAACAGGCCTACGAGGCCGCTATGGAGCTTGTTAAGCAAAAATTAATTATTCACACTTTTGGGAACGTAAGCGAGTTAGACCGCGCCAAGGGTGTCTTTGCCATTAAGCCCAGCGGCATTCCTTACAAGAAACTGAAGGCAAACGATATGGTAGTAGTTGACCTCCGAAACAATATCGTGGAGGGTAGGTTAAAACCCTCTTCCGATACAAAAACGCATTCTATGCTTTATAGAAATTTTGCCGAAATCGGCGGAGTAGTCCATACTCATTCCAGTTATGCTACAGCGTGGGCGCAGGCGCTCAGACCTATTCCGATATTAGGGACTACGCATGCCGACTTCCTGCCGCAGGAAGTCCCCTGCACGAAAATTATGAGCGATGAGCAAATCAAAGGCAACTACGAAGAAGCGATAGGCAGACAGATTTTAGAAGTTTTTAAAAATATATCCTACAAAGACGTAAGAATGGTTTTAGTTGCCTGCCACGGGCCGTTTGTGTGGGGAAAGGACGCAAAAGAAGCCGTTTACAACGGTGCAATGCTTGAAGAATTGGCAAAGATGGCATTTCTCACTTTGCAGATAAATCCGCAAGTTTCTTCCTTGAAGAAAACTTTAATTAAAAAACATTATGAGCGCAAACACGGCAAAAATTCTTATTACGGGCAAAAATGAGCTTAACAATTTTTTCTTAGATTTGTGGATTTTGTTATAAAGCTTTAAAGGAGAATCCCCTTATGAAAAATGTCCCGCAGATAAAAATCGGCATTGTCGCTGTCAGCAGGGATTGTTTCCCGGTTGAACTTTCCAGAAAACGCAGGATAAAACTTGTCCAAGAATGCAAAAATAAAAAAATTACTGTTACCGAAATAAAAACGATAATAGAAAGCGAAAAAGATATTTCCCCGGCGCTGGAAGAAATCAATGACAAAAAAATAAACGCACTTGTCGTATATCTCGGCAATTTCGGCCCGGAGGGCCCCACCACAAAACTTGCGGAAAAATTCGCGGGGCCGACAATGTTTATTGCCGCGGCCGAAGAAACTGGAAAAAATCTCATAAACGGCAGAGGGGACGCATATTGCGGAATGCTTAACGCGTCATATAATTTGGGCTTAAGAGGATTAAATCCGTATATTCCCGAATATCCCGTAGGCACGGCAGAGGAACTGTCGGAAAAAATAAGCGATTTCACTGCCGTTGCCAGGGTTATGCTCGGCGTAAAAAATTTAAAGATTTTTTCGTTCGGGCCCCGGCCGCAGGATTTTCTTGCATGTAACGCTCCCATAAAACCGCTTTATGATTTGGGCGTGGAAATAATGGAAAACAGCGAACTTGACCTATACGATATTTATCTTTCCGCAAAAGGCAATCCAAAAATAAAAAAAATCGCAAAAGAGATGGAGCGGGAACTCGGCAAAGGCAATACTTATCCGGAACTCTTGCAAAAACTGGCGCAATATGAAGTAGCCTTGACAAAGTTCTTGGAAGAGAATCTGGGCGCAAGCAAATACGCCGTTTTTGCGAACAAATGCTGGCCTTCTTTCGAAAAATACTTCGGGTTCGTTCCCTGTTATGTCAATTCGCGCATGGCGCAAAAAGGTATTCCAATATCTTGCGAAGTGGATATTTACGGCGTGTTGAGCGAATACATTATAACCTGTGCAACACAAATGCCTGCTACACTCCTTGATATAAATAATACCGTCCCGGCCGATATGTTCAAAGAGTCCAAAAATAAAGTCAAAAATTATAAATTAAGCGATTTATTTATGGGATTTCATTGCGGGAATACTGCATCGTCTTGTATGGCAAATATCAAAATGAAATATCAACTTATAATGCATCGTTTGATGGAGGGCGGGAAAGAGCCGAATATTACCAGAGGCACTTTGGAAGGAAGAATCCGCCCCGGCGCTATGAGTTTATTTAGGATACAAAGCACGGCGGACACAAAATTAAAAGCGTATGTTGCGGAGGGCGAGATTCTGGACATCGACCCGAAGTCTTTCGGCAGCATTGGAATATTTGCCGTTAAGGAGATGGGGCGTTTTTATCGCCACGTTTTGATAGGGCAGAGATTTCCGCATCACACCGGCGTCGCTTTCAAGCATGCTGGCAAATCACTGTTCTCGGCATTGAAAATGCTTGGCATTTGCGATGTATATTTCAATCTGCCGAAAGAAATATTGTATCCAGCCGAAAATCCATTTGGGTAAGAATGAGTTATTATTTTAATATATTAAGGAGATTATTAATCCGTGTAATCCCTACCCGCCATTAGTTCAATGGCGGGTATAATCTGTGTAATCATTCTTTAATTATGCTTTCTAAAATATATTCTTCTGTTGTTTTGGGGATAGATGCAAAACCTGGTGAA
>JAQURI010000049.1 GCA_028715665.1 Candidatus Ratteibacteria bacterium | reverse complement strand
CTTCGTCGGACGGTATCGCGACTTGGGATAGATCATAAAGGAAGTTATTGAGGAGAATTTGTATCGGCAACATCGGCAGGAAAGGCAGGAACAAACTTGCTCCCGTCATGCTTATCATATTGCCGAGATTGGAACTGGAACCCATTTTTATATATTTAAGAATGTTGCCAAAAGTTTTACGTCCTTCGATAACGCCGTCTTCGAGAACAATCAAACTTTTTTGCAGAAGTATTATATCTGCCGACTCTTTTGCGATGTCCACGGCATTGTTGACGGAAATGCCCACATCGGCTGCTTTTAATGCAGGGGCGTCGTTTATTCCGTCTCCCAGGTAACCTACAACGTGTTTATTGTCATGAAGTGCTTTGATTATTCTAACCTTCTGCAGAGGTAGTAACCTTGCGAATACCGTCGTTGTTTTGACTAATTCTTGCAGCTCCTTATCGCTTAGTTTTTCTATTGTCTCGCCCGTGACTAAACCTTTAATATCAAGCCCCACTTCGGAACATATCTTTTGAGTAACAAGTTCATTGTCACCGGTCAGGACTTTGACTTCTATTCCGAAGTCTTTTAACATTTCGATTGTTCTTTTGGTCGTCGGCTTGGGAGGGTCAAGGAAAGCGACATATCCTTTTAGTATTAGTCCTTGTTCATCGTTTTTTGAATATACTTCTTTTTTGTTTTCGAAATCTTTGTACGCTATTGCAATAACCCTGAAACCTTCCAGACTTAAATTGTTGCTTTCTATTTTTAGGTCTGTGCTTATCATCTGCACCATTTCAGATATTTCACCATCCAATTCATAATGTGTGCAGCGTTTAAAAATCTCTTCGGGCGCGCCTTTTGCGATAATTCTGTGCTTGCCGTCTATCTCAACAACTACCGACATTATCCTTCTTTCGAAATCAAACGGCACCTCGTCAATTTTTTTGTATTGTTTGACTGCTATTTTCTCGTGTTTTAGTATTGTCCTGTCCAAAATATTTTTAAGCCCTGTTTGATAGAAACTGTTTATAAATGCCATCTTCAGAACCTCTTTGCTTTCATTTCTTACGACATCGCAATGTTTCTCGAGAACGATTTTATCCAGTGTAAGTGTGCCTGTTTTGTCGGTGCACAAAATGTCCATGGCGCCGAAATTCTGGATTGAATTCAGGCGTTTTACTATTACTTCTTTTTTGGACATTGCTATTGCGCCTTTGGACAAGTTAATGGTAACCAGCATCGGAAGCATTTCGGGAGTAAGACCCACGGATACGGCCAAAGAAAAAAGAATTGCATTGATGATTTTGGTTCGGGTTATTTCTCCCTTTGAAAATGCGTTTATGGAAAAAATTATAACTACCAACAGAAGCATAAAACGAATCATCAACCAGGTGAAGTCGCGTATGCCTTTATCGAAACTGCTTTCAACCGCCATTGAAGCAACCTTACGGGAGAGTTCTCCGAATTGGGTCGCAGTACCCGTTCTTAGAACAACGCCGAGGGCTGTGCCGTTAACTACGCTCGTGCCCATGAAAACGATATTAGTCAGTTCGGATATGGAACTGTTTTTTCGTCTATCCTGCGGTTTGACCGGCTCGGCAGTTTTTTCGACCGGAAAAGATTCTCCTGTCAAAGTCGCCTGATTTATAAATAAATCTTTAGAGGAAATTATGCGCAGGTCTGCAGGTATCATATCGCCGGCAAATAAATCTACGATATCTCCGGGGACCAATTCCCTGATTTTTATTTCTTTAGGTTTGCCGTTGCGATATGCGGTTGTGTTTGCGCGCACCATTTCGCTTAATTTTTCAGCTTCTTTTCCTGCGCGATTTTCCTGAAAAAATGATAAAAACACGCTCATTACGGCCATTAACATGACCAGAACAGCACTTATTGTTTGTCCGAGGTATAAAGAAGAAACGGCGATAATCAATAGAACTATTACGAGCGGATTAAAGAATTTTGAAAGGATTTGAAAAAGAACAGTTTGTTTTATTTTGGCGGGTTCATTATAGCCGTATTCTTCAAGCCGCCTTTTTGATTCGTCTTCACTAAGCCCCTTGACGGAAGTTTTAAATTTCTCAAGAAGGAAATCCGTACTGCAGCCGATATAATCAAAATCCAATATTTGTTGTATTTTGTTTTTTGGCATAAGTATTTTTTACTTATATAAATTTATAGTAAATTATAAACTATTATCATATCAATATGTCAAAGAAAAAAATTATTGTTTATTTTGTCTGGTTGGCCGATAGATAATGCACAAAATTGTACAGACAATAAGGATAACAATTGGACTTTTAAAAACCATTGACAAATATGATATAATTTTTCATTTATGATGATAAATATCGGTATTCATCGGAATCAAGCTGTCTTACAATTTTGTTCACAATTCAATCTAATCGGACATAAGATTTTTATAGTTTTTCCACTATTTAAAATAACAGGGGGTAAAATATGAAACGCCGTCTTTTCTTTGTTGTTTTGGTTTTATCGATTCTTTGGGGATTTAGCGGTTTAGGTTATGCATCCGGCAAAACCTTTTATATTCCAAAAGATTTTGCGACGCTGCAGGAGGCGATAAATGCGGCAGAAAACGGGGATACGATAGAAGTTGCGGAAGGGACCTACAAAGGCAATATCAATTTCAAAGGCAAATCGATAACACTAACCTCCGATTCTGCCAATACTGTAATAGAAGGAACAGAAGAAGGCAGCGTTGTTACAATAGATAGCAATGCAATAATAAGAGGATTTACAATAACAAGCGGTGACATTGACTGCAGAGGAATATATATAATAAAAGCATCTCCTACAATAGAAAACTGCACTATTACCGACAATGAAGCAGGCGGAATATATTCCACCGATGATTCCAGCTCTAAAATAATAAACTGCGTAATCATAGAAAATGGCAGAACAAACCAAGTTTACGGCGGGACACTGCAAATCAGCTTCTCTTTTATTGGCGATAAAGGTTTGGTAAATACAACTGAAACTACTGCTCAACAAACAACCGCTACTGCTGAAATTACAACTACGGAAGAACCACAACCGCCAACTACTCCTAATGAAACTCCGCCTGTTATTAAAAATGTTCATAAAATAGGAAGAACAGAATGGGTTAAAGAAGGGAACATCTTGCATACTTCTTTGGGGGAAACTGCGGCAACTTTGGAGGGAATTAAAGCTATACAAAGTGCTAATGTTTCCTGTTCTTTAGAGGTTGCTTTCAAGTCGCCGTCATTTGGCAAGAAAGATAGTTATGACAAATTTAATGTTCCCGAGTTAGATACTTGGCATGGAACCGCAGGTGCTCCGATTCTGCCGTTTAAGCCGATGCGGATTCTTATTCCTTATGGCCAGAAAGTAACAAAAGTTAAGGTTATTCCGGGTCTTAAGCAAGAGATTAGCGGGAAGTATATAATTGAGCCTGTTCAGAAACAAGTGCCTATAAACCAAATTGAGAACGCAGGGCCCACACCGCCCAACCCGGTAATATACGAATCAGACGACCCTTATCCCTCTGTTCCCTGCGGTGACGCTTTCTTACAGGGAAAATCCGGATACGCGATCCTGATTGTAAATCTGTTCCCGGTTGAATACCATCCCAAAAGCAGAAAGCTCTTCTATTATCCGGATATGACCGTTGAAGTGGAAACTGCGCCGTTATCAGAAACTACTGTGCATTTATTAGGAACTTCTGCTAAAGGGGCAAGTGTTTCTTCTGCTAATCCCGACCCCAGGATAAAAGACGAAATAAATTCTATGGTGGATAATCCCGAGGTGATAAAAACGTATGAAACTAGTGCGGGATTTACCACACTATCGGGGTCAGACTATGAATATATTGTCATCACCACAAATGCTCTAAGAGATGCAGGAACTTCTCCCTACAAATTAGATGATCTTGTTAATGCCAAGATCTCTCGTGGTATTACTGCCGCTGTAGTAACAGTTGAAAACGAAATCTCTTTGTATCCGGACACAAGACCGGACGGAGGACATGATGTTCAGACCCAGATACGCAATTTTATTATAGATTATTCCCAAAATCACGGCACTAGGTATGTGCTCCTTGCTGGTAACGCATCTAACATCCCTCCCAGAATGTTCTGGGTGGACCCCCTAAATCCTTATTATAGCCCAACTTTGATGCCTGTTGATATGTATTACGGCTGCCTTCTTGATGCTTACGGTAATCCCGTGACCTTTGACGATGAACCTACGCCCGACGGTGTATACGGCGAGCCCAATGACGGTCCCGGAGGCGGAGAAGTGGATCTGTACGCAGAAGTGTTTGTCGGTCGCGCTCCTGTGGCAACAGGAGACGAAATATCTAATTTCGTAAGGAAAACTTTGACTTATGAAAATACTACAAGCGATTATTTACGCTCTATATATATGGTCGGAGAGTTGCTGGATTATTTAGGTCAGTATTATGGTTCCGACTATATGGAGGAAATTCGCCTTGGTTCTGATGCTAACGGCTATACTACAATAGGATTTGAAAATTCTCTTTATGCAGACTTTTTTGATACTTACACTCTTTACGATGACTATTATAACTATATATCTACACAAGATTTAATTGACGCTTTCAATTCCGGCGCCCATATCATAAACCATTTGGGACATGGTGAATGGTGCTGTATGTGTTATTACATACCTTTCTGTACATATGAACTTCAGAGTCTGACTAATACCGATTACTCTTTCGTTTATTCGCAGACATGTGAGGCTGGCAGATTTGATGATTATTCGGATTGTTTTGCTGAAGTAGTCACTACTATGCAATACGGAGCTTTTGCCGCGATAATGAACGCGAGATACGGCTGGTATGACCCCGGTGGCACAGACGGAGCCTCTCAATGCTATCACCGTGAATTTTGGGATGCTTTTTTGGGAGAAAATATCAATAAATTAGGCAAGATAAATCAGGATTCCAAGGAAGATAATATAAGCAAGATAAATGCAGAATTTATGAGATGGTCTTACTATGAACTTAACCTTTTCGGAGACCCTGAATTAATCCTAAAAGGCGCTGAACGAAGATGGTATGTTGATGCCGATGCTCCTTTAGGGGGCAATGGCGAAACATGGGAAACTGCCTTTAAATATTTACAGGATGCTCTTGCAGTAGCCGGTGAGCATGAAGAGATCCGTGTAGCGCAAGGGACTTACAAACCCGACCAAGCGGAAACAACCATTATTGAACTTGGTGATAGAACTGACACATTCCAACTTATCGATGGTGTAACTGTCAAAGGCGGTTATGCAGGATACTACAATCCGCCGCCCGGCGCATCGGCACCCAATGAACGAGATATAACAAACTATCAGACAATATTAAGCGGAGACTTGGATAACAATGACCTTGCAAATTTTGTTAACTATGATAACAACAGTTACCATGTTGTTACAGGAGCAAATAATGGTACTGTGGAAGGCTTCATAATCGAACACGGTAATGCGGATGATGGTGCTGTTGAAGACCCGTGGAATGACTGGTTACCCGGCGGCAGCGGTATGTATAATGAGAATTGTTCACCAATAGTAAATAATTGCACGTTCCGAAATAATATGACAGATGAGAAATGCGGAGCTGCAATATCTAACTCCGATAGTTCTTCACCCCAGATAACCAACTGCGCTTTCATCAACAATAGGGCTGTTAGAGGAGGAGCAATCTTCACTTTCGAGTCCCAGCAAATAGTCAATAACTGCACTTTTGCAGATAATTTCGCGCACATCTGGGGAGGAGCAATAGACTGTTTGTTTAGTCAATCCGAAATTGCCAACTGTATATTCAGTAATAACACAGCTCGTTATGGCGGAGCTATAGGCAATAGAACTGAAAGTTCAATGGATATTACCAATTGTGTCTTTTTTGCAAACACCGTGTCACTGCCGGGTGGGACAGGTGGCGCATTAAATAACCATTATGCTGAGATAACAATTACTAACTGTACATTTACTCAGAATTATGCAGCGTATAGAGGAGGCGCTATTTATAATAGAGGAGGGGAACCTCTCACATCTGCCGCATTAACAAACTGTATCCTATGGGGAAATACAGATTACATGGCAGGAACTGATGAAATTCTGTATGACCCTAATGGTCTTACTCCTTCTCCTATAGTTATCAGTCATTGCGACATTAAAAACAGTGGTGGTAGCGCTAATGGACATAACTGGACTATTTACTTTGGTATAGATGCCGGCGGCAATATTGATTCTGATCCGTTGTTTATTAATCCCGAAAATCCTTTAAGTCATGGACTAAGGCTGGAAGAAATTAGTCCCTGTATTGACGCCGCAAATGGAGATACTGCGCCCTTGACGGATATATTGGGTCAAGAGCGTGTAGATATCCCTGGAATTCCTAATGCAACGAGTATCCCGGCTGATATGGGCGCATACGAAAAAAGATTTGCAGTTATCTGGTATGTGGATAATAATACAAAGCCGGGAGGCGATGGTAAAACATGGGAAACAGCTTTTAAATATTTACAGGATGCTCTTAATAATCCTTCCCTTGAACCTGAAGCAAGTGATGAAATCTGGGTAGCAGGAGGAGCTTATAAACCTGACCAAGGAAACGGCATTGCATTCGGTGACCGGACAGCCACATTCCGATTAATTACCGGTGTTACTATTAAAGGCGGATACAAAGGCGGAGATAATTCAACTGGTAATGAGCGAAGTATAAAAACCTATCAAACCATATTAAGCGGCGACTTGGCGGATAATGACGGCACTCCGCCGAATTTTGCCAACTACGGCGATAATAGTTACCACGTCATAACCGCCATCGGAACCGATAATACTGCTATACTGGATGGCTTCACAATCACCGGCGGAAATGCCACCGGCAGTTCCGAAAACGCTTTTGGAGGCGGCTTATACAATAGGGGAACACAAGCGGGAAGCCCCACGATTACCAATTGTATTTTCAGTTACAACCGCGCTACCTTTGGCGGCGGAGTATATAATGGCTGCTTCCCGGACTCTCCTCCAAGACAACTAAATAGGAAAACAATTCTTACCAACTGTATCTTCGACCATAATACCAGCACGGAGGGCGGCGCAATAAATGGGGGTTTGTTAAAAATTACAAACTGCGTATTCACCCATAACACAGCAGATGCAAACGGAAGATTTGGTTATGGCGGCGCAATTGCCGGCGGCGACGGAGAGACAATCAACTGCACATTCTACGGAAATACCGCCGTCACACACGGCGGCGCTATATGCACTGGTGTCCGCAGTATGACTATAACCAATTCTATCTTCTGGGGCAATAGCAATGACATAGTCGGTTCTCCTTTCGTTAATTATTGCGATGTTGAAAATCCCACTACTATAGGCGACAATCGTTGGAAAAAAGGAACAGGGAATATAAGCGCAAATCCGTTATTTATAAATGCAGATAATCCTGCCGGAGCAGACGGTATTCTCGGTACTTTAGACGACGGCTTACGATTGAGTGAGGATGGTCCATGTGTAGGTGCGGCTTATCCGGCCATTGCACCTTCAACCGATATACTGGGATTTAATCGGGATGAACCTGATATGGGTGCTTATGAACAAGTTACTACTTACATTACGGCGGTCGTCTCCGGCGGTCAAATTCACATCTCTACCGATTGCGGCGAGACATGGGAGGCTAAAGAGAGTAATAGGGATTGGCGCGGCATAGCAATGTCGTTCACCGGACAGTATCAGACAGCAACAGTGTTTCGCGGTTACATCTATGTCTCGTCTGACTACGGCAAGACATGGGAAGCGAGAATGACAGATAGTAATAGGGATTGGTGGAGTGTAGCTATGTCATCTAATGGACAGTATCAGACGACAATGGTTAGGAATACCGGTCAAATCTACATCTCATCTGACTACGGAAACACTTGGACACCGAAAGAAAGCAATAGATATTGGGAAGATATAGCGATGTCGTCTAATGGACAGTATCAGACAGCAGTTAACTATGGCAGGGGAATCTATGTTTCTGCAGATTACGGCAATACATGGGTTCTTACAGGAGATTACAACTTTGGCATTGCTATGTCTTCTGACGGTTCACACCAGACAGCAATCTATGACGGCAGGTCTTCAATCTATGTCTCTGAAGATTATGGTAATACATGGGTTCCTAAAGGACCTGATACTTTGCCGTGGTTGAGTGTCGCTATGTCTTCTGACGGTTCACGCCAGACTGCGGGTCCAGCGTATGAGCCGCCATATATTTCTGTTGATTACGGTAATACTTGGGTTCCAACAACGGTTATTGATGAGGGATATTCTCCAGAGAACTATTGGTGGAGGGATATAGCTATGTGTTCTGACGGTTTACGCCAGGCAGTAACTGCCGGCAACAATCGAATCTATATCTCTTTTGATTACGGCAATACATGGGTTCCAAAAGGACCTGAAATGAATTGGAAGGATATAGCTATATCCCATTAAGCCAAAAATATTTATTTAGTGGTCGCGTTTGAAAATTTTATACTGCTCAAAATAAGGGGGTAAGATATGAAGTGCCGTCTTTTCTTTGTTGTTTTGGTTTTATCAATTATTTTAGGATTTAGCGGTTTAGGTTATGCATCCGGCAAAACGCTTTATGTTCCCAAAGATTTTGCGACGCTGCAGGAGGCGATAAATGCGGCGGAAGACGGGGACACGATAGAAGTTGCTGAAGGGACATACAAAGGCAATATCAATTTCAAAGGCAAATCGCTAACCTTAACCTCCGATTCCGCCAATACTATAATAGAAGGGACGGAAACAGGCAGTGTAGTCACAATAGACACTAATTCAATATTAAAAGGATTTACAATAACAAGCGGTAATGTTGACTGCAGAGGGATATATATAATAGAAGCATCTCCCACAATAGAAAACTGCACTGTTATGGGTAATAAAACCACTGAAAAAGGCAGTGGGATATTAAGTACTGCCAATTCCAGTCCCCAGATAATAAACTGCGTAATAATAGAGAACGGCAGTGTAGATAATATAGAACAAGTTGTCGGCGGCACATTAAATATTACTGATTCCTATATTGGAGAACGGGGTTTTGTAGCAACTAGCTCATCTGAACCTGCTATTATTAGTGAAGAACCCACCGAGCAAATCACAACCGCTATTTCAGAAGAAGTTGCAACCGCAAATACATCGGAAGAATTAACTGACCAAATGATACGTCCTACTCGTTTAAACGGCGAAATTTTAACAATTAACGGATTAGAAACGACAGGTGAAGGTGCCACAGGTGAAGGTTTATGGGTAATTGACCTTGCTACAGGAGACATTACTGCCCAAGACCTTGCCGAGTTACTTGTAGGCAATTTACCTTGTGTAACTATTTCTAATGCAAGTTATACAGGAGACCAACAAGCCTTAGGTATTTTCTATGGAGGAGGAACCAATCCCGCTGAGGAAGTCGGTATTGAAAGTGGTGTGGTGTTGGGTACTGGACAAGTAAAGGGAGTTAATGGATCCGCGGAACCTTCAACATGGTATGGTCTTCCCGGTGACAGCGAACTTGCTGCTATTGTTCCTATAGACGTAAGCTATACCTCCGATGCGGCAGTCTTGGAATTTGATTTTACGGCTGATACTGACATAATTATGTTGCAGTATGTTTTTTCTTCGATAGAATATCCCGAATATGTAGGCCAATACAACGACCTCTTTGGATGTTTTGTTAACGGCATCCAAAGGGCATTGTTGCCTGATGATTTAACTTACATTGGAGTTGGAACAATAAATGACCACACAAATGCCATGTTTTATCGAAATAATAACTTCTCTCCAAGACCCATCGATTGTAAAATGGATGGCTTAACCACTGTGCTTACACTCCAGGCACCAATCAACCCAGCTCCGGCAGTAAATCACATCAAGGTAGTAATTGCTGACCTAAATGATTGTAATCTGGATTCTAATGTTTTCATTGCATCTCTTTACTCGTCTCCCCCTGTATCATATATTGACGCATGGTATGTTGATGACAATGCACCTGCAGGTGGAAATGGCCAGTCATGGGAAACTGCTTTCAGATATTTACAGGATGCTATTGATGCGGCAAGTGTCGGTGAGGGGATTTGTGTAGCAAGGGGAACATATAAACCTGACCAAGCGGAAACAATTACCATCGAAGCCGGCGACCACACAGCTGCATTCCAGCTCAAAAATGGTGTGGCTG
>JAQURI010000048.1 GCA_028715665.1 Candidatus Ratteibacteria bacterium | reverse complement strand
GGGAAAAAGATTAATAAGCCCAAGCATTACGCTTATCATTCCCGCAAAATTCAACACGGGCATAAAACCCGCTTCGGATAACTCCGCTGTAATCCTTGCTATAAGAATAGGACCGCCCAACGCTTCTTTGGCAGAAACTTTTACCCTTATAAGTTCGCTAAGCCCGTGTATTATAAGATAAGTTGTTTTGCCTACACCCTCCGCGGATTTATAGATAGCAGCCAGCGGATTGGCTTTTTCTATAATAACATCGGGATAAATTCCTATTTGGCCTATTTTTTGTCCGCCGTTTAAAACTTCCTCTTTTGTAGCAACATAAAATGAAATAATTTCCCCGTCTCTTTCCAATGTTATAAGAATTTCTTTGCCGGGATTTTCCCTTATTAATTGCGCCATTTGTTGCCAACTATTTATTGGCTGTTCGTTAATAGCAACAATCAAATCGCCTTCTTTTATGCCAACACTTTGCGCAGGATAACCCTCAATCAATCCGCCGACTTTGGCATTGGGATCAACCGTCGCAACTCCCGCCATAACGACAATATAAAAAATAACAAATGCCAAAGCGAAAGACATTATAGGACCAGCGGCGACTATGGCTATTCTTTGATGAGGCCTCTTTGAATAAAATTCTCCTTCTTTACCCTTTCTTTCGCTTAAATTTTCACCCGCCATCTTCACATATCCGCCGACAGGAACAAGAGAAACGACATATTCCGTTTCTCCCCGCTTAAACTTTATTAAAACAGGACCCCACCCAAAGGAGAATTTTTCCACTTTCACTTTCATTCTTTTGGCAACAATGAAATGCCCCAATTCGTGGAAAAAAATCAGAATCCCGAAAACAAAAATAACATATAATGTTTTTATAAAATACGAGATAAATATGTCCACTGTCTATTCCTCCGATTAGTAAATAAAAATTAAACAACAACATTATTTGTCATTGCGAACCCGAATATTGTGAGGGTGTGGCAATCTCAACATTGAATTCAGGAGATTGCTTCGTCGTTACACTCCTCGCAATGACAGACAGCACCTTTTTATGTTTTTACATTATTTACAGTACCGTTTTCTCCAAAAACTTTGCCCAAAGTATAGCACATCTGCGCAAATTCTTTAACGACACGGATTCATCTGCCTGATGAGCTGTTGGGATATCTTCAGGGGAATGAGAAAAGGAAGGTATGCCCGCAAAATAGAGGAGTTTGGCAACGGAGTTGCCGCCGATTGTTACGAATTTCATTTTCTCTTTTGCTTCTTTTGAAGCTTCAAGAAATTTTTTCAAGAAAGGATATTTTTTAATATCCAAAAGGTGCGGGGAAGTGTCTTGAAGAATTTCTTTTAAAATTATCTTCCTGTTTTTTCTATTATAAAAACTTATCATGGATTTCACTTTTTTAATTATATCTTCTTTTTTTATTCCCAAAGGATAACGGATATCTATTGTCGCTTCGCAGTATGACGGAACGATATTCGGCGCATCTCCGCCTTTTATTTCTCCGATGTTAATAGTAGGACCTGAAAAATGAGAATCTATTTTTTTGCTGAATTTAAGTTTAGCAATTTTTGATAAAAAGTTAGCCATATTATTTATAGCGTTTATTCCTTTATCGGGATTACTGCCGTGAGCACTTTTACCGACGCTTGCAAACTTAAGCCAAAGCATTCCCTTCTCTCCTATTACTGCCTCATCTACTCTCCCCCCGTCGGGTATAAAACAAAAATCGCAATCCAATTTTTTCTTCTTTAATAATAATTTAATTCCTTCCGTAGAACCTGTTTCTTCGTCCGCCACCGCGCCCAGAATTATTTTCCCTTTTAATTTCTTGCCGCTTGATAAAACCGCTTTAATTGCCGCCCAGGACGCCGCATAAGGCCCTTTATCGTCGCAGGCGCCCCGGCCGTAAAGTCTACCGCTCTTAATCACCGCTTTAAAAGGATTCGTCTTCCAATCTCTTCCCGGCGGAACTACATCCATATGACAAAGAATCGCAATACTTGGATGTCCTTTTCCGACTTCTCCCAAAATATTCGGCCGTTTTTTATCTCCGATAATTTTTATTTTCATCCCCAAATCTTTCATGCTTTTGACAACAAGAGCTTTGACTAAATATTCATCACCGGGAGGATTTACGGTTTCTTTTGATATAAGCGAGCATGCCAAACCAATCATGCTCTTTTCATCTATTGAGTCCATCATAACGTAGAAATTATACGTTAGAATTGGATTTGTGGCAAAAGAAAACCCCGCCGGAAAACATAAGTTCAGATTTCTAGCGGGGTATAAATCCTGTTTTTAATCTATATATTCATATGCGCCCATATCGGCATCGATGCGTTCCTCTCCCAAAATATCGGCTGGCGGAGCAACGCTATCGTTTGCAGTATCGATACACGGGCTTCCCAGTGTTAACTGCAAACCGTCGTCCGATGTAAAGAATATGCCGTCTGAGCCGGCGGGATTATCTGTATCTACAAATAATGGTTCGGCATTAATATTCGCTTCGCCAGGATAAGGTAATTCGCCATAGCCGGTCTGTACGTCAGAGTAAGTGACTATCGGTTCCGGGGTACCTTCATTGTATATTTGGACTTCTTCATTGGTCCATAATATAGAATTAGTTACTGTCAGATTACTATCAGTATTATAGATAGAACCATAACAACGATAATCTCCGCTGAATGAGCAATTTATAATCTCTACAAAAGAATTGTAGTTTGCCATATCGCTGCCATGAATAGCGCTATTACCGCTAAATACACAGTTTGTAATTATAGGAGATGAATTTTTATTTGATATTCCCGCCCCTCCTGCTATATAGGCGTTGCTATTGCCGCTGAATATACAGTTTGTGATTTTCGGGGAAGAGTCTAAATTGTATAACCCGCCTCCATTACCAAAAGAAGAATTATCTGAGAATACACAATTTTCAATGGTTGGCTCGCTGTTAAGATTAAAAATTCCTCCTCCTTCAAAACCAAAATTATCTATGATTTTACAGTTTTGGATAAGGATATCGCTTTTTTTATTCAATATACCCGCTCCTCTTTCGCGGTAATCGTCTGATGCCGGGTATTGTTGTGTGCCGGTGCGCGCGTATCCTCCCGTGATTATGAATCCGTCAATAGCTGACGTAGCATTCGCATTAATGGCAGTTACAACGTGATAACTGTTATCCTCGGTGTAGTAATATTCCTCGTAATCATACATGATTTTGCCTATATGCCCGCTTAGTATTGTTTGATAAGCTTCTATATCGCGCTCATCGGGATTTTCAGCGCCTATACCTGCATATCCGCCCTTTAAAATCACCCCGCTTTTGATTTGAAAAGATGAAGTCCTATCATTTAGTTCCTCTATTGTAGTATCTTTATCCAAGTCGGGTCTGTATGTTCCTTGCCCCACCCAAATCTCATCACAGTAATATCTAAAATCCGGATTCTTAAGCGCGTCCTGCAGACATTTAAAAGCGGTATCCCAGGATTCGCCGTTTCCGTCTATAGACGCATCGTCATCAACATACCATATAGTCTTGGCAAAATATTCGTATGCGCCCATATCGGCATCATCTATTCTTTGTCTTCCCAGTACATCATACAGCGGAGCAATATCATCGTTTGCAGTATTGATACACGGGCTGCCTTCAGATAAACGCAAACCATGTAAAAATGGATTTTCTGTATCTGTAAATAACGGGTCTGCGCTTATATTTCCTGTTCCTCTAATCCAGCGGTTGTCACCTATAGTAGAGGGATTTTCGACGTCACAATAGTGAATAAAAGGAGAACCGACGATGTCATTACTATTGCCCCAGAAGATAGAGTTGGTTATTGTCATACTGCGGACCCCGGTGCATATGGCGCCGCCGTGTGTAACGGCAGTATTTCCGTAGAACGTGCAGTTGGTCGTTTCGCCGTCGCCTCCTGCAATTGCGCCGCCGTAACCGTATCTTCCCCCCGCATCGGCTGTGTTGTTGGTAAATACGCAGTTTGTGATGTTTAATAATCCTCCGTTTATTGCGCCGCCTTCTCTGCTGGTATTATGGTCGAAAATACAGTTGTTTAGAACCGTTCTTTTATTTTGTTCTTTCGGAGGAGAGCCGGGGAACGGGCCGTTATGCACCGCTCCGCCATAGTAGGCGCGGTTGTAAGTAAAAATACAATTGATAATTGTGGGGCTTCCTGCTTGTGTTCCCCTATTAAATAATCCGCCGCCGAAAGCTTTTTCTGAACTGCCGGTGGCATTTCCGCCGGTAATTGTAAAGCCATCCAGCACAGCGCTATTATCAGTTACGATAGCGGTTACAACGTGGTAGCTGTTATCACCATAGTTAACAAAATCCGGTGGATTGCCGTCATTACCGGATAAATCTCCGCTAAGTATTGTTTTATAGGATTGGATATCTCGTTCATTAGGGTCTGTAGCTTCAATGCCTGAGTAACCACCTTTGACAGTCACATCATTTTTCAAACGGAATGTTGCGCTGCGGTTGCCAATCTGAGAAAGGTCGGAACTTTCCTGGTCAGGCCTGTAAGTACCTTGGGCTACGAGAATTGTATTACCGGCTTGAAGCTGTGGATTATTAAGGGCATCCTGCAAATATTTGAAAGCTGTCTCCCAGGACTTACCATTTCTAATATAATAAGAAGATGAATCGTCAACATACCAGATAACCCCTACTCCGGTAAATTCATACGCACCCATATCTACTTTGCATAAACCTACTTCGGGAATATCTACTCTTGCCTGACCCAGTATATCTTTAGAAGATGCTTCTGCATCATCTGCAATATCAATACACGGGCTTTTCAGAGTTAATTGCAGGCCGTCGTCCGATGTTAAGAATCTATCATCAGGACCAGCTGGATTTTCTACATCCAAGAATAACGGCTCACTACCTATATTACCTTCACCACCATAACCATTTCTTACATTACAGTAAGTAACTATTGGTTCAGAGGTCCCCACATTAACTATTTCCGGAGCCTCGTCATTCATTTCGTTATAGTCCCATAATATACAGTTGGTTATTATCGGGCTACTGTTAGTATTGTATATAACAGCATAACAATCAAAACTATAATTCCCGCTGAATGAACTATTTATAATTTCCGGAGCAGAATCGGAATTTCTTATGGCGCTTCCGTACATACCGCTGTTATTGCTAAATACACAATTTGTAAATTTGGGTGAAGAATTCCTATTATTTACCCCTCCTCCACCTGCTACGTAAGTAGTAGCATTTTCACTGAACACACAGTTTGTAAATTGGGGGGAAGAGTCTACATTTTCTATCCCTCCACCAACAGAGTATGCGGAGTTGTTTCTAAATACGCAATTTGTAATTGTCGAACTGCTGTTATTATTGTACATTCCGCCACCGTCAAAAGCGAAGTTGTTTTCAAATGTGCAGTTTGCAATCTTAACACTGCTATTATAATTGAAAATACCGGCGCCTCTCACCCTATAGTCTCCCTGGGCAGGTCTTTGGTCAATATACGCTTTTCCATCCGTAATCGTAAAACCGTCGAGAACCGCGGTTGAATTTATATCATTAGCAGTTACGACATGATAACACCTGCTATCAGGATTAATGAAAGTTCCGATGTAACCGCTTAGTATAGTTTGATAAGTTTCTATGTTTCTTTCGTTGGGATTTACAGCCCCTATGCCCGCATAACCGCCATTTATAATTACATTATCTACAAGTTGAAAAGTCGCTGTCTTATCTCCTGTGCCGTCCGGATTATTTTTGTCCTGGTCGGGTCTATATGTTCCCTGGGCTACCAGGATTCCGTCACCGGCTTGAAGTTGTGTATCGCTAAGAGCATCCTGTAAATATTTGAAAGCAGTATCCCATGATTTGCCGTCTCCGCCCGCAGGCGCATCATCATCAACATACCATGCTTGCACAGCGTTAATCGCGTTTAACAGATTCAACCTCCCTTCCGAAACACAAAGATTGTCAAGGGACGGTATTTTGTCTGATGTTTGTAAAATAACATTTTTAAATTTTGAGTAGGTCAAGGTCGGGTTCTTGGACCACAGAAGAGCATATGCTCCGGCTACATGAGGTGTTGCCATTGATGTTCCGCCTATAGTTTCATAATAAGTAGAAAAACCATAACGCTGCATTGTAGACGTCATATAAGTAGGAAACGTGCTTATAATCTCATCGCCGGGAGCAGCGATGTCAACTGTTGTAGCTCCCCAATTTGAAGTTGATGCCTTTTCATCGTTGTGGTCTGTCGACATAACCGTTACGATATTGTTGCAGTTGAAACCCGCAGGATAAACACGCAACATGGGAATATCAATGTCTGATGAATCGTTTCCGGCAGCAGCCACAAATACTATCCCCGCATCTCCCGCTAAATCTATAGTATCTTTAAGAGCCGTGCTGTAACCGGAACCACCCCATGAAGCATTTATTACCTTAGCACCCATCATCATGCTGTATTCAATGGCACCAATTGCGTCTGATGTCAGGCCAAGACCTAATGAATCAAGAAATTTCAATGCCATTATTTTTACGTTGGATGACACACCTGCTACGCCAATTTCGTTGTTATCCACGGCGCCTATTATTCCCGCGCAGTGCGTGCCATGGAGATGGTCGTCTAATGGGTCGCCATTTTTAGCAACAAAATTATAGCCGTAAACATCGTCAATATAATCGTTGCCGTCATCATCAATACCATTGTCCGGTATTTCACCGGTATTTATCCACATATTTGGCGCCAGGTCAGGGTGAGTATAATCTACTCCCGAATCAATAACCGCCACAATTACATGCCCGGGGCCTGCCTGTTCAGCATATCCGGCAACATACCATGCTTCCGCGGCGTCAATATCAACATCAATAGTTCCGCCCGTCTGGCCCGTATTGTCCAGTGCCCACTGTTGTTCAAATAAATCATCGTTAGGGATAAACGTATCGAAAGCTCTTAACTGATAGTTTGGTTCGGCATATAAAATCCCTTCGGTACTATTTAATACTTCCATTGCTTCCTTTATATCCATTCCTTCCGGAAGTTTTACAAGGCTCAAATTAGGCATAACTTTAAAATTGCGCTTTATTGTCATGGAACCTTTTTTGCCCCGACGAGAAGCAGAGCCCAAAACATCCGTTCTCTCCGAAGCAGTGCGCATTCTACTCTTGTTTCTTCTGCTTTCTACTGGAGCAAAGCGCACGAGCAGTTCTCCTTGTTGATATGGAAGAGTAAGTTCGGAACCAGTATCCAAATTATCTTCGGGAACCGTAACTTGTTCATCTTGTTCTCCCTCTTCAATAACGGCTGACCCGGTTACCAATCCCTGGTCTTCAACGTAGGAATCGGTAATATAGGGATTACCGCCAGCAACTTGTGTTGTCCTTTTCTTGCCGCTATTTTCTGTGATTATGCAGTTGACTATCTTGGAACTGGAATTCTCTGTTGCGTATATCCCGCTACCGTCTTGAGTGGTTTTATTTCCAACAATAATGCAGTCCTCTATTGTCGGAGAGGCATCTATTATATATATTCCTCTACAGTCAATGTCACCGCTTGTTATTGTAAATCCTTTTAATATTGCATTGCTGTCTATTGTGACTACACTGCCTGATTCCGTTCCTTCTATTATAGTATTGGCAGAATCGGAGGTTAAAGTTATTGATTTGCCTTTGAAGTTGATATTACCTTTATATGTCCCTTCTGCTACCGAGATTGTATCCCCGTCTTCCGCCGCATTTATCGCCTCTTGCAGCGTCGCAAAATCTTTGGGGACATAAAGCGTTTTGCCGGATGCATAAGTTGTGCCGGTAATACCTAATAATAAAACTAAACTTAGAACAGAGACAAAAAATATCAGTTTTGTTTTCATCTTTTGTTTCTCCTAATAAATATATATATATATTTATTTATTTTCTAAGGTGTATATTCGTATGCGCCCATATCGGCAGTCTGGCAAATGCCAGAACGCTCAGTCCCGAGTATATCAGTTGAAGGCGCAACATCATCATTAGCTGTATTAACACACGGATTGTGCGGATTACCTACGCCGAGCTGCAACCCATCGTCATCCGTAAAGAATATGCCGTCATCGCCCATAGGATTAAATACCTCATGGTGGTGTATCTCATCATAAAAATATACCTGCACAAATAACGGGTCACTGTTAATATTGCCTTCTCCTGTATAGCCATCCTTTACATCGCAATAAGTAATAGTTGGCAGTGGTCCGTTGGGACATGTTTCAGTGTGTATTGCTTCCCCGTCGGTGAAGTGGTCGTTCCACAATATAGAGTTGGTTATTTTTCCATTACTGAAATAACTGTATATATGTTCGCCTTTTCCATTGCCGTCATAATACGAATAGTTTTCGGAGAAGGTGCAGTTTATTATTTTTGCTTTATCATAAGCATGTGTTATTGCTCCGCCGCCGTTGTTTGCATAGTTGCCGGCAAATACACAGTTTGTAAATTCCGGAGAGCCGTATAAGATGTTTACAGCACCGCCGCTACCCATTGGTATCATTACATATCTGTTACGCAAGTAATAACTTTTTACAAGTCCATCAGCGCGGTTGTTATAAAATATGCAGTTTATAAACTTTGGCGATTTTCCGCTAGCGCCGATAAATACTGCTCCGCCCCACTCATAAGCCCTGTTACTATCAAATATACAGTTTTTTACAGTCGGGCTTGCGCTTTCGACCACCATACCTCCACCCCAACTATAAGGATAATGTTGTTGTGCTGGGTTATCGGCATTTCCGCCTCTAATAATGAACCCTTCAAGTATTGTAGTAGAGTTGATATTTTTGCAGGTTACAACATTGTAACTGTTATCGCCATAATTATTGAAGTTGGGCGGATTACCGTCATTACCTAAGAGGTCACCGCTTAGTATGGTTGGATAATTTGCTATATCATATGCATCGGGATTTGGTGTTCCATATCCGGCATAGCCGCCTCTAATAGATACGCTGTTTTTGAGTCGGAATGTGGCATTTCGGTCAGAGCCTTGAGTAGGTTTATAAATACCCTGTGCCACACAAATCTCATCGCCATCTTTAGCCACAGCAAGAGCATCCTGTAAATAATTAAAAGCAGTATTCCAGGATTTGCCATTCGGAGTGGGGGTAGCCGGCGCATTATCGTCAACGTACCATACCCTATATTCATATGCACCTATGTCAACAATTGAAGAACCGATTCCCGGAATATCTACACGGAACCTACCTAATATATCAGTATAAGGCGCTTTACAATCATTTGCCCTATCAATACAAGGACTATTTGCAGCCAAACGCAAGCCATTGTCTAACGGATTGCTTACATCCACGAATAATGGGTCCGTACTAATATTACCTGTACCTCCACAGCTAATTTTTATGTTGCAATAAGTTATATTTACAGAGTCATTTCTGTTAAGAATGAACACCTCATCGTTGCCTGAATAGTTATCCGTATTGTCCCATATGATGCAGTTTGTAAGCGTAGTGGGGGACTCTCCCATATGGAAAACTCCGCCTCCCCTATAACCCGCATGATTATTGTAGAATGTAGAGTTTTTGATTACTATGGAAGCATCCCAGTTGCACAATCCGCCGCCATCCAGTCCCGAATTATTTCCGGCAAGGACACAGCTTGTGACTGTCATTATAGCTCCACTATTAGCTATAGCACCTCCGTAGGAACTATGATTATTAACAAACATACAGTCAGTAATTTCACATTCGCTGAACCACTCGGAGTATACTGCTCCACCCCATACGGAAGCGTAATTATCTATGAAAGTACAGTTTTTAATTTTTGGAGTGCAGTACATTTCAGGGTAAAGACTGTAATAATATAAATCGCAGTTCCAAATCGCGCCACCGCTGCCTCCCGTTCCGACTGTTTTGTCTGCTATGTTTCCGATGAAGGTGCAGTCAGTTATCTCGGGAGATGCGGCAATATTAACTATTGCGCCTCCGTATCTTTCCGCTTTGTTATATCTGAATGTGCAATTTTTAACTGTAGGTGAACCGAATTCGTTGCGCATGCCGCCGCCGCCGACTGTCCAAGAATGTACGTACGAGGTGCGTATGCAGCCATAAGTGCCGTAACCGTGTTCAACCGTGAATCCTTCAATCATCGCTGTTTTGTCAACAAAATTCCCCAAGACAACATTGTAACTGTTGTCGGTGTAGTTAGAGAAGTTGGGCGGATTGCCGTCATTACCTAAGAGGTCGCCGCTTAGTATGGTTGGATACGCAACTATATCCCGCGCATTGGGGTCTTGCGCGCCAATACCTGCATAGCCACCCTTAACAGCCACACCATTT
>JAQURI010000047.1 GCA_028715665.1 Candidatus Ratteibacteria bacterium | reverse complement strand
GTCAGGAATCTTTTCGATGATTTTGTCTAATAGTTCGTGGATATTCAGACCGTGGAGCGCGGAGATAAGTATGGTGTCGGGAAAGTTCAATTTATAAAATTCGGATGAGGTGAAATCCCGTTTTTTACCTTCGAATTTGTTTACGACGAGAATAATGGGCTTGCCTGTTTTTCTTAAAAGTTGGCTTATTTCTTGGTCCCAGTGATGAAGCCCTTCTTCGCCGTCAACGAGAAAGAGAATAAGCTCTGCCTCTTGGATGCTGAATAATACCTGCTTCTTTATTTCCTGCGTTAATTTTTCTTCGCCGGGCGGTATGAGCCCGCCGGTATCTATAAGCTCGAATGTCTTTTTATCCCAATGCACTTCGCGGTAAAGCCGGTCTCTTGTTACGCCGGGTTTACTGTCTATGATAGAAGCCCTGCTTTTTGTAAGGCGGTTAAAAAGCGTTGATTTGCCCACATTGGGACGGCCGACAATAGCAACTTTTGGAAGCATTTTAAAAGAAAGGCACAAAGAGACAAAGGAACAAAGGCACAAAGTGAAAATACTCTGTGCCTTAGTGCCTGTGTGCCTATTTTGTTTTACTTATTTCACCACATCCCCGTACTTAAATCCCGAACCTTCAAGGATTTTTGCTTTGGAGAATTTTTCTTCAACTGATGTGACTTGTATTCTGCCGATTTTGGATTCTTCTCTGCCTAAAGAAAGTCCGGTTGCTGGGTCGATTAATTCTTCGCCTACGCCGTAAACGGTGTATGTGTTTCCGCTTGACATGTTCATGTCTTTCCCGCCGCTTATGTATACGACATTGTTACTGTCAACTTTTACTATACTTGACTGCCATGGGACATTTTCCATTTCGTTTACGATGAAGTTGACGGCGTTGTTTATTGCTTTACGCGTTGCTTCGCCGAGAGGTGTTTTTGAAAATCCTGCCGCGCCGAAAGCAATATCGCCCGAAGCTCCGCCTACCGCAAGTCCCGTTGTTTTTGCTTCGCCTACCGCGCGATGGGATTGTAGGACTTGGCCGGTAGATGTGTCATAAATTCTTATATCGAGTCCCACATGCGCTACGCTTCCGCCTACGCCTATGCCGATGCCATGTACGGCAATGCCGCCTGCGCCGCCCGCTTTTGAAGCTTCAAATTCGGTGACAGCGCCCCTTATCAAAATTTGCGCGCCTATTAATCTGTTTGTTGCGGGACCTGTGGTTTTTACGAGTTTGCCTTGTTCCTGAAGTTTCTGTTCGCTTAGAATATCTTGTAAATCCGTCCGTTCGACGATTATGAATCTGCCGGTATTGTGTAGCGCTGTTGTAAGCATTTCAGCCATTCCTTCGCCGAGCGCCCTCTCTCCGCCGCGACCGGATTTATTTTCAAAGCCGGCTACACCTATTCTTTTCTTGATTCCTGTAAAAGGATCAGGAGCAGGTATTTCCTTCTCTTCTATTAGTTCTTGTTTTTCGGTAGGTGTTTGCCTTGTTTCCATTTTTGCAAAACTTGGGCAGTAAGATAGTCCCAAAATTAAAACGATTGCCATTGACCAATGTGCAAACTTTTTAATCATTGTTTTTTCCTCCTCTTAAGGATTTGTTATTACACGGATTTTAACATATTACGTAACTTGTTTAAGGGACAGTCGAGGATGAGACTTCTGCAAATATCTTTTCTTTTATCGTTTCGTCGATAAACCTGAGCATTTTCGGTCTTTTGCCGATTGAGTGGAATAAATAATAATGGATCACGCCCTTTACCTGTCCCAACAGTTTGGGAGTAGCGCTGATTCGGGAAAGTTTATCCATTTGCGTTTTTGTCAAAAGATTCATCAGCGTTATGGTATTGGGCAGAATATCTATAGAGCGGTAGTCTTTGTGATAGCAGTCGGGGCAGATGATTCCGCCGAGAATTGGGCTGAATTTGTAGGTGTCACTTTCCTTTTTACAGCTTACACAATAATTAAGCACGGGACCGTATCCCGCCAGTTTTAAGAGGTTCAATTCGAAAAAGGGTAGTAAAAGCGGCGAGAGAACGGGTTCTTTTTCAAGATAAGCAAGAGAGGACAACAAAAAATCGAACAGTTTCTCGTCCTTGTCCCGGATTAATTCCTGGACGATTTCCATCCAGTACGCGGCAAAAGTGGATTTTAAAATATTTTCACGTATCCCCGCATAAAAATTCTTTTGCTCGCATTTGCCGATAAGATGGACTTCGCCGTTTCTGCTTTTGTAAAAAGAGATGTAATCGTATGAAAAGAGTTCCAAAGAACTGCCGAAATATTTTTGTTTTTTCCTTGCGCCTTTTGCAAGACCCTTTAAAACCCCGAAATCGCGCGTGTAAAAGACGGCGAGTTTGCTGGTTTCCCTTACGTCAAAACTTCTTAAGACGATGCCTTCGGTCTGTTCCATGGTCGCGAATTATTCTACTATATTTTTTTGTCAGTAGCGAGTAAAAAGTAGAATGTAGAGAGAGAAAATCTTTGTACTCTGCTCTCTACTTTATCGAGAGGTTTATTTCCAATATGCTTTATGATATAAATCTGCATATATTCAGGAGACAACATTTGACGCTTGGCGAACTTGTTAAATTAAAAGCAGAAGAATTTGGGAGTAAACACTTAGCTTTAATCCAACCCGAAACGGATGTCAGTTTTAGAGCACTTACCTATAAAGATTTTAACGATAGGGTCAACCAACTCGCCCATTTCATCCTTAAAAAAGGAATCAAGAAAAGCGACAGAGTAGCAATCCTGCTTCGTAACTCGATTGAATTTATCATTTCCTATTTTGCGATAGCAAAAATAGGGGCGATTGCCGTGCCTCTTAACATTATGCTGACTTTCGAAGAACTGGATTTTATCATTCAGGACGCGAAAGCATCAGCACTCATTACTTCCGAGTCGTTTGAGGAAATGGCCGATGAGTTAGTGGCAAGAATTGATTCGCTCCAGTTTAAGTTGGAAATAGAAAATTTTGAAAGGGACTGTTTTAAACACGGCGATATTTCGGAGCCGGACAGCGTATGTGCCGGGGGTGACATTGCGACGTTGATTTATACTTCCGGGACTACGGGTTCGCCGAAAGGCGTAATGTTGACGCATGATAATCTGATATCAAATGCTAAAGCCTGCCTTAAGAGAGTGAAAATAACCCCGAAAGACCGTTTTTCGTGCCTGTTGCTTTTGTATCATTCTTTTACATTGACAACTTGCGTCTTGGTGCCGTTTTATGCAGGCGCGACATCCGTAGTTATCAAATCATTAAAGAATTTCAAAGAGGTTTTCAAGCAGATAATAAAAAATAAGGTTACTATATTGATAGCGATTCCGCCGATTTATAGGATTTTATCCGAAGCAAGGACACCTTTTCTGCTTACAGCGTTTCCTTTCAGTAAATTATTGAATCCCATTAAGGTATGCGTATCCGGTGGGGACGCCCTTCCTTTGGACATAATGCACAGATTCGAAAAAAAATTCGGCATACCGCTTATTGAAGGTTATGGGTTGACGGAAGCCTCCCCAGTTGTTGCCTTATCGACTGTTAAAAAGAGAAAGCCTGGTTCGGTAGGGCGTCCTCTTAAGAAGCTGGAAGTGAAAATAGTTGATGATAATGGGAATGAAATGCCGGCCGGAGGAACAGGTGAAATACTTATAAAAGGGCCTTCTGTTATGAAGGGGTATTACGATAAACCCGAAGAGACGGCGGCAATTCTTAAAGATGGGTGGTTATATAGCGGAGATTTGGGGAAGTTAGACGAAGACGGTTTCCTTTATATCGTCGATAGAAAAAAGGATTTGATAATATCAAAAGGGCTGAATATTTATCCCAAAGAAGTCGAAGATGCTTTATATACTTTCATGGAAATAAAAGAAGCAGCCGTAGTCGGAAGGCGTCTTGAAGACGGCGATGAAGTCCCTGTTGCTTATGTTGTGCTTAAAGAGGGAGAAAACATAACAGAAGAAGCAATCCATGCGCATTTGAAGCATTTGCTTGCGCATTACAAAATTCCCAGAAGGATAGATTTCAGAAAAGAACTTCCGAAAACGCCGACGGGGAAAATTCTTAAGAGGTCCTTATGAAGCCCAGAAGAATTTTCTGTAAAAATTTTAAAGAGGGAGTTGGTATAAAAATGCATAGAGCCGGAATATCTCATAAAAATATGCATTCCGTTTTTTTGTTGCTTTTTTTCTTTTCCGGGGCAAGCGCACTGATTTATCAGGTAATATGGGCGAGGATGCTCGGCTTATTATTTGGACTGACAGTCTTTGCTGTAAGCACTGTCTTAAGCGCATTTATGGCCGGGTTGGCATTCGGCAGCCTTTATTTCGGAAGATTATCAGACAGACAGAAAAACCCGCTTAAGTTATTCGCTTATCTTGAAATCAGCATCGGCATTTTTGCTCTTTTGTTCCCTTTTCTTCTTTCCGGTTTGACAGAATTGTATATTGTTATACATAAACACTTACACACAAGCTTCTATCTTTTTGGTTTCATAAGATTTCTCTTGGCATTCCTTCTTTTGCTTATCCCCACCACCCTGATGGGAGGCACTCTGCCCGTACTAAGCACATTCTTTGTCAAAAAATTAAAAGAACTCGGCTGGAACATAGGCAGTCTTTACTCGGTTAATAATTTCGGCGCAGTGGCAGGTTGTCTTTTGGCGGGATTTTTCCTTATACAAGCCATAGGGGTTAGATGGACCCTTTATCTTGCGGCAGTTATAAATATTTTAATAGGGATAATTGGTTTGTCATTAAGCAAAAATTCCATTACAGAGCATAGGAAGGAAGCTGAAGCCTTAAGCGAGATTGACGAACCCGCAATAAAAGAAAATGGGCGGATATATCCTAACCACATAATCTATTTGGTGTTATGGGTTTTTGCTATAGAGGGTTTTACTTCTTTGGCTTACGAAGTAGTCTGGATGAGAATACTGCTTCTATTTTTGGATAATAGCATATATAACTTCGCGATTATTGTAACAAGTTTTATATGCGGATTGGCTATGGGCAGTTTTTGGATGGCGCGTTTTGTGGACAGGAAGAAAAATCTATTGGCTTTACTTGGTTTTATTGAGATAGGCATAGGGCTTACCGCGGTCTTGATTTTACTGTTATTCGGGGCTTTGCTGTCCGTAGAAAAGTTTAGATTCCATTTTATTTCTGCCGCCGCACAAGAAGTAGTCAGCAGCTATATTCTTTCCGGCTATATATATTCTTTCTTTATAATGCTTATCCCTGCCTGTCTGATGGGAGCAACTTTTCCTTTGGTAGGAAAAATTTATGCGGGTAATTTAAAAAAGTTGGGGCGTTGGATAGGGAATCTCGGATGTTTGGACAGCATCGGCGCAATTTTCGGCTCATTTGTTGCCGGTTTTATATTTATTCCGTGGTTGGGTCTGCAGAAAAGCATTATTCTAATTGCCTTTATCAATATTGTTCTAGGCATCTTGATATTTATTTTTCATCCGTCTATCTCTCATAAAACTAAATATAGTTTATTGGGGGGATTAATCATTTTTATAGGTGTTGTCGTCAATGTTCAACATGAGATTAGATTCTATTCGTTGGAACCGGGAGAAAGATTGATTTATTACAAAGAGGGTGCTTATGCCACCGTGACGGTCCTGGAGAAGACCAGTGGTGTTAAGATGCTGAAGCTTAACAATATCGAAGAAGTGCCGACGGATTATGCTTCTTTGCAGACCTTTCATATGCTGGGACATCTGCCGTGTTTATTGCATAAAAATCCGCAAAAGGGACTAGTGATATGTTTTGGCGGCGGAATTACCAGCGGGGCAGTAACTACCCATGCTCTGCGGCAGATAGACGCGATAGAGATCTCTCCGGAAATGGCGAAGGCAAGCGATTATTTCCTTGAAGAAAACCAAAATGTCTTAAGCGATACAAGGGTTAATTTAATAATAGAAGACGCAAGGAATTATCTTCTTACTACCGAAAACCGTTATGATGTGATAATTTGTGACGCTACCCATCCTGCCAGTAGCGACAGTTGGACGCTTTATACCAAGGAATTTTACGAGTTATGCAGAGAAAAATTAAATGAGGGCGGGATAATATGCCAGTGGCTTCCTTTGCATTCTTTGGTCCCCAGCGACTATAAAACCATAGTAAAAACATTCAATTCGGTATTTCCGCATACTTCTTTATGGCTTCCCACCGGTTATACGCTGATGTTGGGCGCGCCGAAGAAGTTGGAGATTGATTTCGCTTCGGTTACTAAAAGATTGCAAGATGAGGTGATAAGAAAAGATTTACAAAAGTTTCACATAGGCGACCCGTTTGCTTTTTTAAGTTGTTTTGTTATGAAAGATGCCATTGCGAAGTATGTTGCTGGCGTGCCGGTTAATACTGATGATTATACTCCCATTCAGTTTGCATGGAAAAGGCAAGTGGGCGTATCTACCACCCCTTTGAATATGAGAGAGCTGAATGGATTCAGACAAAATATTTTTCCTCTGTTGACTAATGTGGGAAAGGACATAGAAAATACTGAAACCAAGTTCAATATATATTTCAAAGCAAAAGGATACAGCATTCTTGGCGAAATTTTTGCTCAAGAATATATGACGGAAGAAATGCTTAGGCAATATCAAAAGGCATTATATATAAATCCCGATGATGAAAGCACTAAATATCTTTTTAAAAAAGGCATACAAATCTATCTGGGCGAAGGGGGCTTCCAGCAACAGGCAGGCAGATATGAAGATGCATTGGCAATATATAAGAAGGTGCTTGAAATCGACCCCGATTGCGCAGAAGCATTGGCCCAGATAGGCAGCGCTTATATCGAGATGGGCAGATACGAAGAAGCGGTAAGCACCATCAAAAAAGCGATAGAAATGGCGCCGGATTTGGCAATAGCTTATAATAACTTGGGCGCCGCCTATAGACGCATGGGTATGAACGATAATGCGACTGATGCGTTTAGAAAAGCTACAGAGAAGGATAATGCATATGCGACACCTTATTATAATCTGGCCGATATCTATTCCGAGACCGGAAAAGTTGAGCAGGCGATAGAGGCATTGCAAACGGCAATAAAAATAGACCCAAATCAGGCTGCTTTCCGTTACAATCTTGCAAAGATATATTTCCAAAATGGAAAGCTTAATGAAGCTATAAACGAATTGAATGTAGTAGTAAAATTGAGTCCCCAATGGATAGAAGCGCGATATAACTTGGCTATAGCATATATTAATACAGGAAGATACGGAGAGGCCAAAATCGAGTTGAAAAAAATACTTAAAATTGATCCAAGGGTTAAGTTTGCACGTGAGACATTAAATGCTTTAGAAAATTAAGGAGTGTGAAATGGTTCGAGTGAGATTTGCGCCGTCACCGACGGGGTTTTTACATATCGGCGGGGCGAGGACAGCGCTTTTTAACTGGTTGTTCGCGAAACACAATAAAGGCAAATTCATCCTTCGCATTGAAGACACGGATTTGACCCGCTCCACAAAAGAAGCGGAACTTCAGATTTTGGATTCGCTTAAATGGATGGGGCTTGATTGGGATGAGGGGCCTTTGGTCGGGGGTCCGCATGCGCCGTATTATCAAAGTCAGAGATTAGAAATTTACAAAAAGTTTATAGACAAATTATTAAAAGAGGGGAAAGCATATCCGTGTTATTGTTCCGGCGAAGAGCTTGATGCCCGAAGAGAAGAAATGAAGAAAAAGGGCGAAGTCCCCAGATATGACGGCAGGTGCAGAAACTTGACGGATGCCGAACAAAATAGGTTAAAAAAAGAGGGAAGAAAAGAAGTTGTAAGGTTCAAATGGACTACGCCGGTTCGTCCTTTTAAAGACGCGATTCACGGCGAAATAAATTTCGGGGAACATCAATACGACGATTTTGTAATTCTTAAAGCGGACGGCAGCCCGACTTATAATTTCTCCTGCGTTGTTGACGACCACACAATGGAAATAACTCATGTCATACGCGGGGACGACCATATAACGAATACGCCCAGACAAATCGCCATTTATGAAGCGTTGGGATTCAACCCGCCGCAGTTTGCGCATATACCTTTGATTTTGGGACCGGACAAATCGCGCCTTTCGAAAAGACACGGCGCAGTCGGAGTGCTGGAATACAAAAAAGAAGGATATCTTCCCGAAGCATTGATGAATTTCATATCTCTTTTGGGATGGTCGCCGGGAAACAATAAAGAGATTATGTCCCAAGAAGAGTTGATAAGGTCTTTTTCTTTGGAGCGCATAATTTCCAGAAACGCCGTATTCAACAAGGAGAAACTCGACTGGATGAACGGCGCGTATTTGAAAACCTTGCCTACGGAAAAACTGCTTGAACATCTTATGCCGTATTTGAAAGAAGCCGGTTTTGTAAAAGATAAAACTGACAGGATTATGCTCATGAAAATAGTGGAAATTTACAAGCCGCGTATACGTACACTCCAGCAAATAGTTGATAACGCGGATTTTTTGTTTAAAGATGAACTTAAGTATGATGAAGATGCCGTAAATAAGTTCTTAAAAAGAGATTATGTGCCTTCGCTTTTGGAAAAAGTAGGGAAAAGGTTGGAAGCACTAAAAGAATTTGAACCGCAGGCAATCGAGGCGACATTAAGAAAATTGGCCGAAGAACTCAATATGAAAGGCGGGGATTTTATTCATCCGTTACGCGTAGCCCTTACCGGCAAAGAAGTATCTCCTCCGCTTTTCGACGTAATCGGTTTGTTGGGGAAAGAAAAAACCATAAAGAGAATAAAAGAAACCAGAAAACTTTTATAAGAACAGTCATGATACTTTCTGGGTTTGGAGACGAGATTTCTTCTGATTTGAATGAGCAGCTTTCCGTTATGAAGCAAAACGGAATCAGCCATTTGGAGATAAGAGGAGTTTGGAATAAAAACGTTTTGTCTTTAAGCGATAACGAGGCGGAGAAAGTTAAAAACAGTTTAAATGCGGAAAGTTTCAAAATTTCAGCTATCGGTTCGCCCATAGGCAAAATAGGAATAAACGACGATTTTAACGAGCATATTAATCTGTTCAAAAGAGCAATTTATCTGGCTAAATTTTTTAAAACCAAATACATAAGAGTATTTTCTTACTATATTCCCAAGGACGCGAGTCCTGCTGATTTTAAAGCCGAGGTGATGAGAAGGATGAAGGAAAAAATCGCTTTGGCGAAACAAGAAAATATTGTTCTTTTGCTTGAAAACGAAAGCGGAATATATGGGAATACGCCGGAAAGGTGCAAAGAAATATTGGAAACCATTGCTTCTGCAAATTTAATGTTAACATTTGACCCCGCGAATTTTATAACTGAAGATGTCCGACCTTTTAAAAGAGCATATCCTTTGCTCGAAAGTTATATTGAATATATGCATATAAAAGATGCCAGACGGACTGCAAAAGGTGTTGAAGTGACGGCATCGGGCGAAGGAGAGAGTGAAGTAAAAAAAATACTTTCTGCTCTAAATAAAAAAGGATATAAGGGGTTTCTTTCTTTGGAACCCCATCTCCAGTCTGCAGGCAAAATGTCGGGGTTTACAGGAAAAGAGAGGTTCTCATATGCTTGCAGCGCGCTTAAAAAGATTTTATACGAGTTAGGCATATCTTATGAATGAGATTAAGCTTGATTCCTCCGCAAAAGTTAACCTTTTTTTAGAACTCTTGCATAAAAGAGACGACGGTTATTTTCAAATAGAAACAGTCCTTCAGGAAATAGATTTGCAGGACACCATTTCGATTAAGGATAAAGAAGGCGGAAAAATAAAAGTAGAAGTTTCGCCTTCCCTCAATATACCGCAAGAAGAAAACATAGCTTATAAGGCTGCCATATTAATTCAGAAAAAGGGGAGAAAATTAGACAATGGCGCGGAAATATTTATAAAAAAGAAAATCCCGGTCGGCAGGGGACTGGGAGGCGGAAGCAGCAACGCGGCGGCTGTTTTAAAAGGGCTAAACAGGTTATGGGGGCTCGGTTTTTCTTCGGAAGAGCTGGCGGATTTCGGCAAGGAACTCGGCATGGATGTTCCGTTTTTTATTTACGGAGGAACTTGCCTGGGAACAGAAAGAGGAGAAGTTATTACGCCTTTGCCGAGTTTCGCGAATTTGAAAATTCTTGTCTTCTGGCCTGATTTTACAATATCTACGGCCCAGATATATAAAAACGCATCTTTTTGCCTGCCCACAGCCGATAGGCAAAAAGGCTTGACTAAAAAAATAAGAAGTGTTAAATTGCTGACAGAAGCCTTGAATACAAACGACTTTGAAGGAGTAAAAAGGAATTTTTTCAACCGCTTGGAAAACGTGGCGTTCAAAATCCATCCTCTTCTTTATCAATTTAAAGAAAAGATTAAATCCCTTAATGAAATAAGCAATAATATCGTTATGAGCGGTTCGGGTTCGGCATTTTTTGCCATTTTACCCGATAAAGGTATAGACGAAGAACATATTAAAAAAGAAATAATTAAACTCAAAGGAGGTTACCATATAGGGAAAACATTGCCCGCTTTTTAGCAGGGCAGGCC
>JAQURI010000046.1 GCA_028715665.1 Candidatus Ratteibacteria bacterium | reverse complement strand
GGCGGCAGTCCCGCTACTGTGAGAGAAGGACGAAAGCCCTTTAAACGAGCCACTTCCCGACATTACGTCGGGGGGGAAGGCGAGGGTGATTAGGTTTGCTCCGACGTAACGTCGGAGTGGAATTTCTCAAGCCAGGATATTCCCTGAAAGAAAAAAATCGCAGACTTTCTTCGTGGAAAGGAGGTGTGATTTTTGTTGTCTAAACCTTCTCAAGCGAAGTCTGTCCTTTGATAAAAATCATAAAATGAGGAGGTTACGATGAACTTTAAAACATTAAGTCCTGCCCAAAGGTTTATCCCCGCACCAAAATATTTGGTGTGGGGGTTTACATTAATAGAACTTTTAGTTGTTGTAGCTATTATCGGCATAATTTCTGCGATTCTTCTTCCCGCTTTGCATCAAGCAAGAGAAAAAGCAAGGGCGGCTGTTTGCAAATCAAATCAAAAACAAATAGCTCTTGCACTGTTAGAATATCAGAATGAATGGGACGGCTGGTATCCACCTGCTGCTGCGGATATTATGACTGCTAATCTTATGAGGTGGCATGGTGAAAGGAATAATGTATCGGAACCCTTTGATCCAACAAGAGGACCTATATATAGTTATCTTGGTACGGGGGAGATTAAAGAATGTCCTACTTTTATAGATTATCTTATGGGATTTGAAGCCGGTTGTGGGGGATATGGATATAATGCTCAATATGTAGGCGGTTCTACGGATAATATGGAAATTCCTTCTACGGGTTCTCAGATAATGAATCCGTCTCAAACTATAATGCTTGCTGATTGTGCTTCTCTTAGCGCTGATGGGCAAGGAAACATTGTTGAGTACTCTTTTGTAGAAGCACCTATGTATGAATTTTGGGGAATTAATTCGGACCCAAGTACTCATTTTAGGCATAGTAATATGTCTAATATTCTATTTTGCGATAGTCATGTAGAACAGAGGACAATGGATTCCTGTACTGTTAGTGGATGGACATATCCGGTAGAGATTTTCAGAAGTAATAATATCGGTTTTGTAGGAACAGATAATACTTTTTATGATAGGCAATAGTTTTAATATGAGACAGATTGTTGTTAAAAAACATTTAAGATTGTAAAATGACCACCATGAACAAATTACAAAAACTTTTAAAAGAAAAAAAAGTGCTCGTTGCTGATGGTGCTTGGGGAACGGAGTTGATAAAAAGAGGGCTTGGGGAAGGTAATTACCCCGAAGTTTGCAATTTAAATAATCCTTATCTTGTTGAAGAGATAGCCCATGATTATATTTATGCGGGAGCTGACATTATCCTTACCAATACCTTCGGTGCAAACAGGTTGAAGTTGAAACGAGCTGGATTTAGCGGAGATATCAAAGGGATTAATAAGATAGGAGTAAAGTTGTCAAAGAAAGAAGCGGGCGATTATTTGGTTTTTGCTTCCATAGGCCCTACCGGTGAACTTTTGAAACCGTTGGGAACTTTCGATGAAACCGATTTTATAGAAGTTTTTTCAGAACAAGTTAAAGGGCTTGTAGAAGGCAAACCTGACGGGATAATTATCGAAACAATGAGCGATGCAAAGGAGGCTTTATGTGCTCTCGAAGCAGTCAGGAAAATTTCATCGTTGCCTGTCGGCATAAGTTTTAGTTTCAATAAGGGGCACAAAGGATTTGCGACAATGATGGGATTATCTCCGGAACAGGTCGTAAAGACTTTTATAAATAAAAAAATCGACATAATCGGAGCAAATTGCGGCTCTGTTACTATTGAAGACATGATAGATGTTGCAAGGACGATGAAAAAATTTACATCTTTGCCGTTGTGGATAAAACCTAATGCCGGACTTCCTTTGTTAAAAGACAAAAAAATCGTTTATCCTCAAACGCCGGAAGAAATAACTTCTTTTATTCCAGGGCTTATCGGTGCTGGCGCGAAAATAATCGGGGGTTGTTGCGGAACTACCCCCGAACATATAAAAGGAATAAGAGAAAGGGTAGATGAGTATTTTAGTAAAAAGCAGATAAAGTAGGAGGATTTAAGATGTTCACAGTCATTGCCGAGAGAATCAATATGACGAGGAAGAAAATAAGAGAAGAGGTTTGGAAAAGGAATCGGGAATTTATAATTTCGGAAGTGACCAAACAGGAAAAAGCTGGAGCTACTCATATAGATATTAATGCCGGAGGCGATCCGCAAAAAGAGATAGAAGACATGATTTGGTTGACCAACGTAGTTTCCAAAGCCACCGAACTGCCTTTGGTTTTCGATTCCGCGAATGGGAAAGTTATTGAAGAAGGGCTTGGAATTTGTAATCGGGAAAAAACCATAGTCAATTCCATTACAGCCGAAAAAAACAAGATAAACGAAATTCTTCCCATAGTAAAAAAATACTCTACGGCTGTAACCGTGCTTACTATGGATGATAGCGGTATGCCGTCCGATTTTGATGGGAGGATGAATATAGCAAGAAATATGGTAAAACTGTTGGGGGCGGAGGGCATTGTCCAAGACAGAATATATATAGATACGTTGGTAAGACCTATATCCACCGAGCCCATGCAGGCACGGATTGTTTTGGAAACGGTAAGAGCTATAAAAAAGGAGTTTCCAGGCGCTCATCTATGTTTCGGACTTTCGAATATATCATTCGGATTGCCCCAACGAAATAATTTAAATAAAGTTTTCTTCGCAATGTTGATTGAAGCGGGTTGCGACGGCGCGATTATTGACCCGACAGAACCGGGGATGATGAACACACTTTTGTCCGCCCGGGCTGTTGCGGGCTTTGACGAATATTGCATGGAATATATTGGTGCCTACAGAAAAGGGAAATTGGAATAGGGAAAACAATTGTCAATGAACAATTATCAGTTATCAACTATCAATCTTAAAACCAAGAAATATTTTAACGGTCTAATTTTTGTATATTGTATCTTGGTTATTGGTTCAACTCTTTTTGCTGAAGACGCTGACCTTCAAAGAATAGTTTCTCTTGGTCCTGCGATTACCAGACAGCTTTCTCTTTTAGAAGCAGAGGATAAAATTGTCGGAGTTACGATGTATTGCGAAGTCAAGGGGAAAGAGGTAATCGGAACTATTACGGACGCAAATGCGGAAAAAATATTGATGCTTAAGCCGGATATCGTTATTGCTACCGGATTAACCGACATAAAAACGATACAGGAATTGAAAAATCTGAATATAGATGTTGTGGTCTTTGACGAAATTAAAAATTTTCAGCAGCTCTGCAAACAGTTTTTACAGTTAGCGCGGCTTGCGGGCAAAGAAGAAATCGGCAGTGAAATTGTTTTAAGTGCAGAAAAAAAAGTTCTTGGACTTTCCTTAAAAAATAAGGATTTGCCAAAGAAGAAAGTTATTGTCCAGATAGGAGCAAATCCGCTTTGGGTTGCCGCAAAAAATTCCTTGATAAATAATTTTATTGAGTTGGCGGGCGGTATAAATTTGGGTCCGGACGGAGAAAACGGACTTGTAAGCAGGGAATATGTCGTGCGGCACAATCCGGATGTAATAATTATTATAGAAATGGGAATATTAGCCGATGAAGAAAAAGCTAACTGGATGAAACTGGGAAACATCAATGCTGTTAAACAAAAGAGAATATATATATTCAATGCTTACGATATATGCAGTCCGACTCCGTTGAGTTTTGTAGAGACATTGAAGGAAATATCTCGCATTCTTTATTCCGAAATGGAGTAGGTATTTATGTCTATAAAAAGAAAGAAAAAATTGGCGAGCTGGACAACTTGGATTTGTATTCTTCTGCTTTTTGTTTTGGCTATCGGGGTTTTTTCCTTGTGCGTAGGCTCGGGAGGGTTTTATTTTAAAGAGATAATATTTTCTATTAAGAGGGGTTCGCCGGAATTCAGTATTCTTTTTGATATAAGGCTGCCCAGAATAATTCTCGGTTTTGCTGTCGGAGGAGCCCTATCTTTAGCTGGCGTAATTCTGCAGGGGATTTTCAGAAACCCTTTAGTCGAGCCGTATACTTTGGGAATTTCCGGCGGAGCTGTTTTAGGCGTGACTTTGAATATGGTTTTGGGAATAGCAAAAATTTTAGGAGTAATATCTTTGCCGATATCGGGCTTTTTGGGAGGAACCGTCGTGATTATCATTTTGTATTTTTTGAGCATAAATAAAAGAATACTCAAAATGCATGAGCTTCTTTTATGCGGAGTGATGATAAGTTTTGTCTGTTCTTCTCTTCTTATGCTTTTGATGGCAGTTTCGAAAACGGAAAATTTGCACGGCATTATATTCTGGATGATGGGTTCGTTGGAACAGCCGAACATGAATTTAATGTGGGCAGCGGTTATTATGTCCGTTTTCGGGCTGATTGTTTCTTATTTTTTCTGTTTCGACCTTAATGCTTTGCTCTTGGGGGAAGAAGAAGCAGCACATTTAGGGATTAATGTGGAAAAAACAAAGAGACTACTTTTTGTAACAGCTTCCGTGCTTACGGGATTTAGCGTATCCGTTGCAGGGATAATAGGATTTGTTGGACTTTTAGTTCCGCATTTTGTAAGAATGTTTGTGGGTAACGATTATCGCATTCTTAATATTTCCGTTTTTCTTTTAGGCGGAGGGTTTCTTGTTTTTTGCGACGCTTTAGCAAGGATTGTGATTGCGCCTTTGGAGTTGCCTGTGGGCGTTATTACCGGAATATTGGGCGGAACCTTGTTTATCTATTCGATCCTTAAAAAGAAACTAATTATAGGTTAGATGAAAATGTTGGAAGTAAAAAACCTCACTTGTGGATATCCTTCGGGATTTATTCTTGAAAATATCAACTTTGGATTAAAGAAAAAAGAATTCATGGGTATTGTTGGCCCTAACGGTTCCGGTAAGACTACGCTTATCAAAGCAATTACGAAAATTCTGCCAATTCAAGCAGGGGAAATTTTGCTCGACGGGGCTGATATCGGCAAAATGGGATTTAAGGAAATTGCCCGAAAAATAGCTGTCGTCCCGCAGAATTTTAACATGGAGTTCGACATAAGCGTAGAAGATTTTGTTTTTTTGGGCAGGATTCCTTATCAAAATGCTTTTCAATTTTGGGAAGGTAAAAAAGACGAAGAAATAGTTGAAACCGCCCTGAAGTTAACCGAAACCTTCCAACTAAAAGAAAGATTGGTAAATAGTCTTAGCGGAGGAGAAATTCAACGCGCTGCAGTAGCGCGTGCCTTGGTTCAACAGCCGCAGATTCTTTTGTTGGACGAACCGACTTCTCATTTAGATATAGGACATCAAGTTATGATTTTGGATTTATTGAGGAAACTAAATAAGGAAAATTCCCTGACGATTTCGGCTATTTTCCATGACCTTAATCTTGCCAGCGATTACTGCGATAAGTTACTCCTTCTTGATAACGGCAGGGTTTTTTCTGCCGGAACTCCCGAAGAAGTTTTAACATATCAATCGTTGGAGAAAGTGTATAACACCCCTGTTATAGTCCAAAAAAGCATTGTATCGGGCATGCCCCATGTATTTGTCGTTCCCCACCCGGAAGAATATCGCAAATCGGACTAAGACAGTTGTTTTCTGTGACATCCCCCCACACCAAAAACTTTACCCACGCACCACAGCGGAATCCCGCAAAAAGAGAAGCCATCACTGTAAGGCGGTAGAGCTTCACGGGAATTCTGGAGAAATTTTGATGTGGGGGTAAATTTTGGCGGAGAAAATAATCTCCACATTTTATGGGGTTATTGAAGTATATTTTGTCTATATGTTGTATAATCTCTACGTGACTCCACTTTTGGGATTGCATGAGGAAAATAGATATGCTTGACAGATTGAAACTATATTCTATAATTGTGGCGTGGAGTGGGGAAAAGTGGAGAATAAAACAAAACGGCTTTACGGAGAATATTCACATACTATTGATGAGAAGAACCGCCTTTTTATTCCCGCAAGATTTAGAAAAGCTTTTAAAAAAGGGGAAAAGCTTGTCTTGTCAAGGGGTTTGGACGGGTGTCTGTTCCTATTTCCCGAAGAAGAATGGGAAAAGTTGGAAGACAAAGCCAAGACCTTACCCATTACTGCCCGGGATGCTCGCGCATTTACAAGGCATTTGTTCTCCGGTGCTTCTTTGTGTATTACGGATGCACAGGGAAGAATTCCTTTTCCCCCTTCACTGAAAGAATATGCCGGGATAGAAAAAGAGGTAGTGATTATAGGGGTTTCCAGCAGAATAGAGATATGGGCAAAACAAAAGTGGAAAGATTATTGCAAAGACACTGGAGATAGAGTCGAAGACATTACCGATAAGTTGGAAGAATTCCGAATTTAGTCGGGTTGTTCGGTTGTGGTTTTAGGTTGTTTTGAAAATGAACGAACTATTTGTAAAAACCGAAAAGCAAGAACCGAGAACCGAAAGAATTGTTCATATTCCGGTCCTTCTTAAGGAAGTTTTGCAATCTTTACATTTGAGGGAGAACGGAATTTATGTGGATTGCACGGTGGGCGAAGGGGGACATTCCGAACAGATTCTTAACAATATTGGCGAGAAAGGTTTTCTTGTGGGATTGGACAAGGACAGCGAATTATTGGATGCGGCCGGAAAGAGACTTTCTAAAATAGGCAAAAATTTTGCGCTGTTCAACGATGATTTTTTTAACCTTCCGTCCTGTATTGATAAACTTAAAATAAGCAAAGTAGACGGAATTTTATTTGACTTCGGCATTTCTTCGTTTCAACTCGAAAATTTTTCAAGAGGGTTTTCTTTTAGAAACAACGGGCCTTTAGATATGAGGTTTAATTCTTCGTCTTTATTAACTTGTGAAGAGTTGGTGAATGAATCCGATTATAAGGACCTTTATAGTATTTTGAGAAATTTCGGAGAAGAAAGACGCGCATCTCTTATAGCTAAGAGGATAATTCAAAAACGGCGAGATAAAAGAATAAAAACCACTTTTGAATTGGCAGAGATTGCGAGCAAAGCTTTAGGCAGGGGCAAAGGCAAGATAGATCCTGCTACAAGAACATTCCAGGCTTTTAGGATTGCCGTAAACAGAGAAATAGAATCGATAGAAAAAATATTGCCTAAAGTTCCTGACTTATTGGCGGATGGAGGCAGGGTTTGTGCGATTTCTTATCACTCTTTGGAAGACAGACTGGTTAAAAGAGCTTTTAAGGCGGCACAAGAACAAGGCACTATGAGAATTATTACCAAAAAACCTATTAGACCCTCCTTGGAAGAAACAATTGCAAATCCCCGTTCGCGTTCGGCTAAATTACGCGTGGCGGAAAAAGTGAGAATTATACTGAATTGAACAATGAGAAAGATAACAAAAGGGCGAGGAAATCTTAAACAAAATAGCAAAACTTTTTTTGCAATTTTCTTTATTTTGACAATTGCCCTGTTTGTTGTCCATTTGCGCGTACTTATAAATAATTTGCAATATGAAATTTCCGGCAGCAATAAAACGGAAAAAGAATTGTTAAAAGACAGGGAAACTCTGAAGAAAGAATTAGAATTTTTAAAATCTCCGTCAAGGATAGAAAAAGAAGCTCTTCGTAATGGCATGAATTTTCCGGAGAAATGGCAAATTAGGACAATTAAGGTCAAACCGATGGTAGATTAGTAAAAATTAGTTTTTAAAGGCTAAAAAATGGTCGTAAAAAGAAAACTTTATCTTGTTGTTATTTTTATAATATGCACATTCTCTTCGCTTGTTTTAAGGCTGGTAGCTTTGCAGATAGTTAACGGAGACAATTTTGCTATGGATGCAAATAATTTACATAATACCACTATCAAAATACAAGCTGAGAGGGGAAAGATTTTCGACAGGAACGGTAACCCCTTGGCCTTAAATGTCCCGTCTTATGAAATTTTCTGGAGAAGGACTTCCAATACGATTGATAAGGAAAAATTAAAACAGCTTTTTGTCCTTGCGGGTCAGGATTGGTCTAATGTAGAAAAGAAAATCAATAGCAGAGCAAATTTCATATATCTTGACCGCTCTGCCGATGAAAATTTCCTTAACTTGGTAAAGAAAAATTTGGCAAGAGGAATAGAATGGACGGAAAATAAAAATAGAATTTATCCTTGCGGCGAGCTTGCTGCCAATATTGTGGGCTTTGTCGGGTCTGACCACGGTTTGGAAGGCATTGAGCGCGATTATGAAGATTATCTGAAAGGGAAATCCGGATTCAAACTGGCACAGAGAGATGCAAAAGGGAATATTCTTTATACGTTGGACGGTAAAATTTCTGCTCTTGAGAAAGGCTGCGATATATACCTTACAATAGATAGAGTCATCCAGTATATTGCGGAAAGCGAGCTTGGGGAAATTCAGCAAAGATTTGACCCGGTATCGGCTATCGCCGTTGTTTTAGACCCTAAGACTTGCGAGGTTCTTGCGTTGGCGAATTATCCTTCTTATGACCCGAATAGGTTTGGAGAATTTTCAGCATCTCATTTTAGGAATAGGGCTATAACAGACCTTTACGAACCAGGTTCCACATTTAAGATAATTACCGCCTCCGCCGCATTGGAAGAAAAAATAATTAATCCCAAAGACCAAATATTCTGCGAAAATGGTAGCTATAAGTTGGCTGGACATACTATTCGCGATGTGCATCCTTACGGTTGGCTGACTTTTAAAGAAGCGTTGTTATATTCTTCGAATATAGCTTTTACAAAAATTGGGCAGAAGATAGGAGAGAAAGAATTATATCAATATCTCAAAAAATTCGGTTTCGGTGAAAAAACTGGTATAGATTTGGCGGGAGAAGCAAACGGATTGTTGCGGGATGTAAATCAATGGTCCAAATTGTCTATAGGGGCTATACCTTATGGGCAGGAAATAGGAGTTACGCCTCTGCAGTTGTCTTCGGCAGTTGCGGCTGTAGCCAATGGCGGCACGCTTTTAAAGCCGTTCGTGGTTAGGGAAATTGTGAATGAGAAAGGGTCAGTTGTTGCTAAGAATTCCCCGACTACAAAGAGAAGAGTGATTTCCGGTGATTCTGCGCAGCTTTTAACAGATTTGCTTGTCGATGTCGTAAGGAATGGTACGGGAAAAGCAGCTGCTGTGGACGGATACGAAATAGCTGGTAAGACCGGAACCTCTCAAAAATACATCCCGGGAGAAGGATATTCCCTGACAAAATTTGTATCTTCTTTTATTGGATATGCTCCTGCCAATGACCCGCAAGTGCTGGTTTTATTGGTGATAGATGAACCAAAAGGTGCTTACTACGGCGGACAAGTAGCAGCTCCCTCGTTCAAAAATATAATGGAAAAAACTTTGAGATATTTGGAAATTCCGCCTGACAAGATACATTTGGATATGGCAGAGTTGTAATCTTTAGTCAAGATAATATTACATTAGTTTATTTAAGGTTTTATTTATTACTTTCACTCAAGACCGAGAGACAAAATTATGCAACTTAAAGAGGTTTTAAAAGATATCTCAATAGAAAAAATCACCGGCAATAAGGATATAAATATTAGGGGAATGTCTTCTCACTCAGCGGAAGTAAAGCCGGGGTATCTGTTTGTGGCGGTAAAAGGGAGCCTGCGCAATGGACATGATTTCATGTTGGATGTGATAAAAAGGGGAGCTGTTGCGGTTGTAATGGATAGAAATTTTAAACTTTCTCTTAACGGTATAACTTATGTTTATGTTCAAGACACACAGAAAGCTCTTGCTAAAATGGCAGACAATTTCTACGGTAGTCCGACGCATAGTATGAAAATTATAGGGATTACCGGGACTAACGGAAAAACCACTGTTTCCTATCTGGTTGACAATATTCTGAAGTCACACGATTTGATTACGGGGAGAATAGGGACTATAGATTATTGTTGGGGAGAAAGAGTTATTCCCTCCTCTCATACTACTCCTCCTCCTGTTTTTTTAAGCGAACTTTTGAGCAAAATGGGAGCTGACAAAGTGAAAGCCGTTGTGATGGAAGTATCTTCTCATTCTCTTGCGCAAAAGAGAGTGGACGCAATTCAGTTTGATTCGTGTATTTTTACGAATATCGAAAGGGACCACCTTGATTATCATCCGACAGTTTCCGATTATATTTCATCAAAAAAAAGACTGATAGATTTACTCTATTTAAGCAGCAAAAAAAATAAATTTTTAATCATGAACGGCGATGACAAGACCCTGAAAAGTTTTCCCGTTTCGAATTTACCGACTGTTTTTTATGGGCTGGATAAAACAAACGATGTTTACGCTTCAGAAGTGGAATCTGATTGGGACAACACGATATTCTATATTAATTCGCCTTGGCATAAAGGCAAAATAAGCGTCCCGTTGGTCGGTAATTTTAATCTTTATAATATTCTTGCTGCAATATCTTTTGCGGGCATGCATGGTTTGGATATTAATAGGGTTATTGAAAGCTTTAAAAATATAAAACAAGTAACAGGCCGTTTCCAAGTTTTTAAAAAGAACGGAATAGCAGCAATTATAGATTATGCTCATACTCCGGATGCCTTGGCAAAGGTGCTCGAAACGACAAGAGACCTCACAAAAGGGAAATTGATAACGGTGTTCGGGTGCGGCGGAGACAGAGATAAAGGCAAAAGACCTATTATGGGTGAGATTTCTTCTAAAAAATCCGATTATACTATAATAACTTCCG
>JAQURI010000045.1 GCA_028715665.1 Candidatus Ratteibacteria bacterium | reverse complement strand
TTAAAGCTTTCAGCGCGTCAAATGTTGTTTCGTCAGGGCAGTGCCAGTAGATAGTTTTTGAAGGCGACGCATTAATAAAATCCGCTATTTTTTCGTTAGCTTTTATTATTTTTTCTCCTACGCCGTTTAAAATAAGAATATCAGTATTGTCTAATTTTTTGTCTTTGACTAAATTGTCGGTTTGAACATATTTTAATTCCATAGTCGAAATAGCATTTGTAAAGTTTTTGTCGTCGCTAAAAACAACGACATTGCTCATATTGGGTTTTTTTGCCGCCATATAATTAATTGAGTTCTGGAAAATTTTCCTTGCGGCGGGTTCAATGTCCAATTTTTCGCCGACCAAAGCTTGTATAAAAAGCACACTCCCTTTTTCGGCCGCAACTTCCAATATAGGAGTGTGGTTCAGGTTCATACTGCTGCCCGAAACCGTTATCGCTCTTGTCCCGTAAACGGTTGGCCTGACAATCTCGTAACTTGTCACATAATTATCTCCTCTCCAGAATTTCAGGTCATCTTCGGAAAGTCCGGCAAGGACGGGATGTTCCGTATTAATAGCAAAAGTCATAGTCGAAGCTTTTTCTGCCAATACCATACCCAAACCGAAGCCGCTTAAAGTGTTCTGTTCAAGCACAATAGCTCTTCCGCCCTTTTTTAGAAAGGCAAGAAAATCCGCGGAGTCGAATGAAGTCTGGCCGATTAGGGTATCGGAGACCACTTCGTCTGTGCCCGTAATTTGAGGGGCTATTATCAAAAGGCTGTCATCAACATTGATTTTATTTAAGTCCTCAAGCGAAACAATAGCTTCTGCCCACGGGATATTCTTATGGAAATCATTCTGCGGGTCATATAATAGAACTTTCGCATCGAGCGGGGCAGTTATAGGCTGGCGTTTTGTCACGGTGTATTTTTCCTGCATTTTATTAATCTGTTCGCCGTTTGCAAAAAGTTCAAAATAAAATCCGAACGGCGTAGGGTTGCTGACGCTTGGAGCAGTAAAGTTAATATTGACTTTTTTATACCCTCCCGCTTCGAGTTCGAATTTTTCCTCTCCGGATATGTCCGTATCGGATAAATTCCATTTTAAAGTTAAATTAACATCCGAAACAGTGTCATTGAACACGTCAAATGTGCGTTCGACGATGTCGCCGCAGAAAAATCTCGTGTCTCTATTGCGCAGAAAAGCGGCTACGGGCCGGAACAGCTCGGTCTGGATTTCATAGAAGGGCCTTGACGGTTCGTCGATTATCACGCCGTGTCCGAAAGCGCTCCACGGGCATATGCCCGATACGCCGAACCTTCTATATGCTACCGTCTGGTCAAACCAAGCCTGCAATTTGCCTTTGTTATGATATAAATTTTTATCTGTATAAGCTTTATCCCCGAAAAAGATTGTTCCGGTGGAATAATCTTCCTGGGGCGTCCATAGATATTCGCCTATGTATAAGGGTTTGGTTTTGTCCCAGTAAAAATCACGCCTTGTCATTCCGAGCATTCCTCCGCCTGCTTCGGTCTGTACCCTTTCAGACAACCAGTCTGCGGTATTAGGCCAATCAGTATGGGTTGGCAGTTCGTGGGGATAATGCAAGCCAAGCACGTCGCTGGCTCCGTCCGGGTCAAGGTCTCCTTCATAAGTAATCGGATGATACGGGTCAAGCTCTTTTACGAAGCGTCCCAAATCGCCGAGTTTTTTAGGCAAATTCTGGTCGTATCTTGTCATTCCCATAAAAAGCAATTCGTTTTCAATGCTCCACATAATCAAACTTGCGTTATTTCTGTCTCTTTTGATAAATCTTTCAAGATGCTTGCGGTAATTTTCCCAGAAACGCTCGTCGTTATAAGCATACATCCCGAATCTGTCGGTATAGACTGCGGCTTCGTCTATAATCATTACGCCCACTTCGTCGGCTATATCCACCCAGCGTTTGGGCCAAGGTTGAGTATGGTATCGGAAAGTCGTAGTGTTTGCGGCTTTTATGCTTTCGAGTTTCTTGCGCACTTGTTCAGGGCTGTCAACTCTTGCTGACGGCCAGGTGCTTGATGCCAAAAGATGCCTTTTCACGCCGTTAAGATAAAAATCCGGACCCTCTATCCAAAATTCTTTAAAGCCGAATCTTTCCTCCGATGTTTCCATTATTTCGCCGCTTTTATCTTTGCGCAGCGTGAGTTGGAGTTTATACAGATGGGGGGTTTCGGGAGACCAATATTTTGCGTCGGGAAAGGAAGCCGATATTTCCCATTCTGTCCCATTGACAGAAGAAGGAGGAATTTCAAGAACGGTTTCGTCTTTGTCCAATACCTTGCCTTCTACCGATACACTATCCGTAGTCGGGTCGGATATGATACCGGAAACAGTCAGCGTATTTTTTCTCGTGGAAGGTATTATTTCTATATCGTCAAGATATATATTCGGCCGCGAATACAGCCATACGTCATCCATGGGCCCGAAGAAATTGCCTCCGCCCACAGGGGCAAGGATTTTACCGCTAATCGCTTCAGGGGCTTGGTTGGGTTGCAGTTGAAAACCGTCGGCGAAAGTCGCCGACCTGTCCTGACATCTTAGCTGCAGCCAATGAGTAGAACCCGCCCGGACAGCAGACGTTATTTCCACTTCGAACGGGACCCATCCTTCCAACCTTTGGGCGATAAGTTCACCGTCTATATAAACATGGGGGTCGTAACTGCACATATTAAACTTCACAAAAATTCTTTTGTTGTGCCAGGATTCCGGTATATTTATTTGGCGCATAATCCACATGTAAGCCGCTCCGCCGGTCCCGTCACTGAAATATTCTCCCGGTACCTGTAAATCGTAGAATCCTTCGGCAGGCAGTTCGGCGATACCTTTGCCTTTGATTCCCTGCCATGTGCCGTTGAGAAGGATTTTATCCGCTTCTGCTGAAAATATTAAAGAAAAGGGAGTATATAAAAATATTAGTATTAGCGATAAAATAAAAATTTTTGTGTAAAAATTTTGCATTTCAAATCTCCTTTTTTTTATCGGAATTGTTGTAAAATTGGTCTTAAAAGAAATTGTCGTGTAGTATATGGAAAAAAGAGCCAATATGTCAAATTCTATCGAAGGCTTAATAAAAGAACTCGCTCAATGGCAAGTTTTCAAGGATATACTCTCTTCATTGAAGAATAATGAAAGAATATGGATAAGAGGTGTGTATCGGACAGGTTTGGCATTTTTACTTGCGGCAGTCAAGGAAAGAATAAACAAAGCAATTCTCGTCGTTCTTGCCGACGAAGAAGAAGTACAAAATCTATTTACTGATATAAAAGAATTTTACCCCCACACCAAAGATTTTGGTGTGGGGGCGTATTATCTGCCGAGTTACGATGTTTTCCCCAACACTTACGGTTATGAAGAAATTCTTAACGAACGAGCGTCCAATCTTTATTCGATATTGACCACTGATTCTTGTCCTTTAATAATCGCTTCTTTGAGAAGTTTTATCCAGAAAATGCCTTCTCCCTCTTCTTTTATTTCTTCCGTAATTAGTTTAAAAGTCATGGAAAACAAGCGAAAGGAATTAATCGAAAAGCTGGATGAGTTGGGCTACGAACGGAAAACCATAGTCGAAGAGAGGGGAGAATGGTCGCTTCGCGGTTCGATTTTGGATGTATTTACATATCTTTACGAAGACCCTTTAAGAATAGAATTTTCCGAAGAAAAAATAGAATCTATCCGCCATTTTGACCCTGCCACGCAAAAATCCACCTCAAAACTTCAGAAAGCAGTCATCCTTCCCAAGGAAGAACTGTTTCAAGGAAGAAGAAACTCTACTGTTCTTTCCTACATGCCGGACAACACTTTGATATGTTTAAACAATAGCATAGAACTCAAGGAACAAGCCGAGAGATTGTTCGGGCCGCAACCGGGGCAGACCCAAGAATATAAAAATTCTATAGAAAATAATTTCTTCAAGTGGCAGAAAATAAGAAACGAGCTTTCTTCAAAAAGCATATTTTTCACGTCTCAAATACCGCAAACGCCGATAATGGGTTATTCCAAAGTATTTTCCTTGCCGTTTCAATCGCTTGAAGGTATCGGAGTAAATTTAGACAGGGTGGCGGAAAAAGTAAGTTTATGGCAGAAAGAAAAGTTCAACATCTTTTTTGTTTCTTATAACGAAGGAGAAAAATCGCGTCTTGAAGAAATATTAAAAGAAAGAGGACTATACCCAAAAAGCAATACATTTTTGAAAATCGGGAGGATAGACTGCGGATTTTTGCTTTCTCCCCTGAAAATGGCAGTGCTTACGGACAAAGAAATTTTCTCCCGTTATAAATTCAAAAAACCCTTCCATCAGTTCAGAGAAACGGAAACGATATCCTCTCCTTTTCAGATAAAGAGGGGAGATTATGTGGTCCACTTGGTCCACGGAATCGGAAGATATTTAGGATTAAATAAAGTCCAAGTCGCAGATACAAAAAAAGAATTTCTTATGTTGGAATATGAAGGAGGAGCTATTTTATACGTGCCTGTTGAGGGGTTGGAACTGGTGCATAAGTATGTGGGGCTTGACGGAAAAAGCCCAAAACTTTCTAACTTGGGTTCCTCAAACTGGAGGAATGAAAAAGAAAAAGTTTTGAGAGCCTGCCAAGACATCGCTTTTGAACTTCTCAATATGGAAGCAATAAGAAAAACAAAAAAAGGTTTTGCTTTTTCCCGCGACAGCGAGTGGCAAAAAGAATTCGAAGCATCGTTTATATATGAGGAGACAAAAGACCAACTCAAATCAGCTCAAGAAATAAAAGAAGACATGGAGAAACCTGTTCCCATGGACAGGCTACTATGCGGAGACGCGGGTTACGGCAAAACGGAAGTAGCCATTAGAGCGGCTTTTAAAGCAGTAACGGGAAACAAACAAGTGGCTATATTGGTCCCTACTACTATTCTTGCGCAACAACATTGGCTCAATTTCAAAGACAGAATGAAAGATTATCCTATAAGTGTGGAAATGTTATCGAGATTCGATTCCAAATCCGAGCAAAATAGAATCATAAATGATTTAAAAAAGGGAAATGTGGACATAGTTATCGGAACGCACAGATTGCTGCAAAAGGACGTAAATTTCAAAGATTTAGGACTATTAGTCGTGGATGAAGAACAGCGTTTCGGAGTTATTCATAAGGAAAAACTGAAAATTTTCAAAAAGACCGTGGATGTGCTTACTTTGACTGCTACTCCTATTCCCAGAACCCTTTATATAACGCTTTCAGGCATAAGGGAATTAAGCATGATAAACACGCCGCCTCGGGACAGGCTGGCAGTAAAGACGATTGTGGCCGAATTTTCCGAAGAATTAATAAAAGAGGCGATTAAAAACGAAATAGCAAGAGGCGGCCAAGTTTTTTTCCTTCATAATAGGGTGGAAAACATAAATCAAATCGCGGATTTTGTCAGGAATCTGATTCCCGATATAAGGGTGGAATTCGCGCACGGCCAAATGCATGAAAAAGAGCTTGAAAAAATCATGCTTCTTTTTATCAATAAAAAAATAGACGTTTTGGTTACTACCACTATAATCGAATCCGGGCTTGACATACCCAACGCAAACACGATTATCATAAGCGACGCACATAGGTTGGGATTGGCGGATTTATACCAGTTAAGGGGCAGAGTAGGCAGATATAGATTACAGGCATATGCTTATCTTTTGGTCCCTCCTAAAGAGGTTTTGACCGATGAGTCAAAGAAGAGACTGCGCGCTTTGGAGGAATTTTCGCATCTGGGTTCCGGTTTTCAACTGGCAATGCAAGATCTGGAGATAAGAGGTGCCGGCAACATGCTCGGGAAAGAACAACACGGACACATAATGAAAGTGGGGCTTGAGCTTTATATGGAAATTTTAAAAAATGCCGTCAGTAAACTAAAAGGGAAAAAGACCGTGAAGCAAATAACTACAACTGTAGATTTAAATATCCCGGCTTATATTCCTTTCAGTTATATATCGGATGAATCCACGAGACTGAATATCTACAAAAAAATCGCCGAATTGAAAGAAGAAAAGGAATGTATCGACCTTGAGGCGGAACTTAGAGACAGATTCGGCGACTTGCCTTTTTCCGCAGAGCTTTTGCTCGATATTTGCAAAATTAAAATCAATGCTGCAAAACTGGGAATCGAACATATCGTAAAAAAAGACGGCAATATTTCGATTAAATTCTTAAAAGGACAAAACCTGCGGAAAAAAATAGGCAAACTATCGAAAAAATATTCTTATTCTCCGGACGAGCAGGAACAATTATGTTTTTTCCTTGAACCAAACGAAACAGATTATAAAAAAATTATTCGAAAAATTCTTGCCTTATTGCAAGAATTTGCGCGATAGATTACAATACAAAAAACATTTTAAATACCGATGATAAAACTTTTAAAAACACTGTTTTTTACGATACTGTTCCAGATAACATTTATTATTAACGGTTCCGGCGAAGTCATCGATTATATCGCGGCAATAGTAGACAAAGAAGTGATTACGGCTTCCGAATTAAAAGAAAGGTTGGCGGTTGCGATAGAATATTATAATAAAATTTATACGGGGGAAGAACTGGAAAAACGATTGGGGCAGATAAAGAAAACCATATTAACCGAGGCGATAGAAGAAAAGGTTTTGCTGATAAGCGCCGACAGAGCAAACATTGAAGTCACCGAAGAAGAAATCGAAAAAAACCTTGAAGAACTGGAAAAAGAATTCTCTACGCCCGATGAGTTCTACGCGCAATTGAAAAGAGAACGGCTTACTATCGACGATTTGAAAGAAAAAACAAAAACGCGGATAAAAACCAGTAAGTTTGTCAGACTTAACATACTCCGGGATATCAGAATTGCCGAAGAAGAAATAACTAATTTCTATGAGGAGAACAAAAATTCGTTCTTAATGCCGGAACAGGTAAAAATTTCGCAGATATTGATTAAAAGCGCAGGCAATAATGAGGCAGAAAAAACAGCGGAAGAAATTTTTAAGAAGCTAAAATCAGGAGAAGACTTCTCTTCGCTTGCAAAATTATATTCCGAAGGACCGAACGCTTCAGCCGGAGGAGATTTGGGTTTCGTTTATCTTGAACAGCTCCAGCCGCAAATAAGGCAGGCAATTTCCGAATTAAAAGTGGGCGAATTCACAAAGCCTACGCTTATTTCGGGCAGCTATAATATAATCAAATTAGAAGCCAAAAAACTTTCTCAATACGCGCCGATAACCGAAGTAAGCGAATTAATCAAAAAAAGAATCTATGATTCAAAGGTGGAAAGGGCATATGAAAACTGGATGAATGACGCTAAGAAAGATTTTGAGATAGTTACTTTTTCCCCTTTAAGTTAGATATAATAATAAATGAGAGATAATGACGTGTTGAATAAATTAAAAAAAATAAAAGGGTTTACGCTTATGGAACTTCTCGTGGTAATAGCTATTATTGGAATGTTATCTGCGGTAATACTCCCTGCATTGGCAAGAATGCGGGAAGGGGGAAGAAGAGCACGGTGTATAAGCAATCTGCGCCAATTGATGCTCTGTGAGGCTATGTATGCAGACAATTGGAACCAGTTTTTGCCGGGACCAAGGGCTATAGTTGGTGCCACTGATGCCGAGCTTCCGCATCCGGAATCCGCTGCATGGCTGACCTGCGAAGGAGCCCATCTCGGTCTTCTTGCTTTAGAAGGTTACATAACCGAGCCTAAATTCTGGATGTGTCCAAGCGCACAGGCGAGTAATCCCCTGACCGGAACAGGCGAACACCGAACATATGACTATACGGTATCAATTGCTACATTCAGAAAACCATGGCCTTATGACCTTGTAGCTGCCGGTCCATGGCAAGACATGTACGATTATGACCTTCAATTTAACGACCTCAGCCTCAAATTGCCGGGTGACCACAGAAAAATCACGACTTTTCCCGACCCGAGCAATACGGTTATTTTTGCCGAAGAAAACACAGGGATGGTATCACTTGGTGAATGTGGTGGCAGCACTGTGGTAGTCCCCGCAGACCAGGTAATCAATGACCCACTTTTCTGCTACAATGATTTAACAGAACCGCGTCACTTGGAAACTTCTGTGGCAGGATGTCTCGACGGAAGTGTCATTACAATTTATAACACTACAAATAACTGTGAAAATATAGTATACAAATATGGTGAGAATGGTCCAAAAATGATACATTTAATGCCGGAATATAGCCCGTACATCGGGTGGAAACGTAGGGTAGAATAAATATGCCTTTAACGGAATATAATGGCTGATTCTCTTTTCAATAATAACGGCAAACCTCCTCAACAATCAAAAAATGCGCCTCTTGCGCTTAGAATGAGGCCTGTTTCTCTGGAAGAATTTGCGGGACAGGAACATCTTCTCGGTAAGGGTAAACTTTTGAGAAGAGCCATTGAAGCGGACAAAATAATTTCTCTTATTTTGTTCGGTCCCCCGGGCACGGGGAAAACAGCACTCGCGCATGTAATAGCCAACAAGACCCAATCTCATTTTGTTAAAACGAATGCTACGACCGCAGGAGTAGAAGAACTTCGCAAATTCATAGACGAAGCAAAACAAAGATATGCTTTAAACAATAAACATACTATTCTTTTTATAGACGAGGTCCACCGATTCAATAAATTACAGCAGGACGCGCTCCTGCCTTCAGTAGAAGATAATGTCATTACTCTCATCGGAGCCACTACCCATAATCCTTATTTTTTTATAAATGCCCCTTTGGTTTCACGTTCGACGGTCGCGGAATTTTATCCTTTAAACGACAACGATTTAAAAAAAATTTTAAAAAGAGCATTGGAAGATAAAGAAAAAGGATTGGGGGAATATAATATAAAAATTGAAGAAAAAGCTATCAATCATCTTATTAAAATAAGTGACGGGGATGCGAGAAAATTACTGAATGCGTTGGAAATCGGTGTTTTAACCACTCCTAAAAACGAAGATGGAGCCATAGATTTTACCCTTGCCGTGGCAGAACAATCTATTCAGAAAAAAGCTATTGTGTATGATAAAGACGAAACTCAACATTACGATACTATTTCCGCTTTTATAAAATCTATGCGCGGTTCCGACCCGGATGCTGCTCTTTACTGGCTGGCAAAAATGCTTGAAGCAGGAGAGGACCCGAGGTTTATCGCAAGAAGGATAATCATATGTGCCGCGGAAGATGTCGGTAACGCGGACCCTCAGGCACTGGTTATTGCAAATGCCTGTTTTCAGGCATGCGAACTTATCGGTATGCCGGAGGGAAGAATTCCTCTTGCACAGGCAACGATATACGTATCTTGCGCGCCCAAAAGCAATGCAAGTTATGAGGCAATAGAAAAAGCGTCCAAAGACATAAAAGAACAAAGGACCCGTCGGGTGCCTTCTCATCTTCAGGTCGGTTCATATAAAGGAGCGGAAAAATTGGGAAGAGGCGTGGGCTATAAATATGCGCATTCTTTCCCTGGGCATTTTGTCCAGCAGGATTACGGCGCCGGCGGCAAACAGTATTATATTCCCTCATTACAGGGCTATGAGAAAATAATAAAACAAAGATTAGATGAACTGCGAAAAAGAAAACAAAATAAAGTTACGGAACAGGATAAAAAAACTTCTTGACGGATCTACTGTTACCGCCCTTAAAGAAAAAAGCAAAAACATTCAGTCCCGTCTTCGTTCGCTTGAAGAATACAAAAATTCTTCATTTATAATGTTTTATCTTTCCACGGAAAAAGAAGTTTCCACCTTTGAAGCCATAGAAACGGCTTTATCGGAGAACAAAAAAGTAGCGGTCCCTTTAATTTTGAAATCGCAAAATATAATGCTTCCCTGCGAAATCAAAAGTTTGAAAGATTTAGAACCGGGACCTTTTGGGATACTTCAACCCATAAAAGAAAAAATTAAAACCATTCCTATAAAACTTATCGATTTGATTGTGGTTCCCGGTCTTGCATTTGATAAAAACGGGAATAGGGTGGGGAGGGGAAAAGGGTTTTATGACAAGTTTTTAAAGTCAATACCTTTGACTATTCCCAAAATAGCGCTTGCTTTTTCCTGTCAAATCGTCGAGCGAATCCCGACCACTCAAAACGATATTGCGGTGGATAAGATTGTAACGGAAGGTGGAGTTATAGAATGTAAGTGAGAATATAAATTGTATTTTTATTTCTTTTTTGAAATCTATGTAATCTATTTTTAATAATCGCTGTAATCGTCAGTAAAAAATAACCCTTAAAGCAGATCATAAGCCGAGTTCTGTATTCGGTGACAATTTCTCTAAGCAGCCTACCCGGAAGTCTTAAGGAAACGGGCAATTTCCATTGCTCCCTTATTTGGCCTTGCTCCCAGTGGGGTTTACCTCACTCCGACGTCACGTCGGAGGAGTATGCTCTTACCATGCTATTTCACCCTTATCCCCCCTAGTTTTCTTCCGTGAAATCTGAAAGATTTCAGGGACTTTGGTCCTTGAAATTCTTCGAATTTCTAAGGGTTCCGAAAACTAACAGGGGGGACGGTATGATTTCTGTGGCACTTTCCTCCCATTGCTGGGTCTTGTCCCGACGTTATGTCGGGGCGGACACCGCGCCCTATGGAGCCCGGACTTTCCTCCCTGTCCCAACGATATGTCGGGACACAGTAGTCACCTGAT
>JAQURI010000044.1 GCA_028715665.1 Candidatus Ratteibacteria bacterium | reverse complement strand
TCAACGAGGGCGGAGGAGTGCTGTCCGGCACCATTGCGGCAGACAAGCCATGGGTCAAATTGTCGGAGACAATAATCAGCGCTTCCGATTATCAGGAGATTGAAATAACGATTGACACTACTTCTCTTTTCCCGGGCTTCAGCGATTCGGCTCTCATCGAGATTGAAACCGACGGCGGGCAGGAAACTATAAGCGTTGACGTTTCCATGGAATTGAGTTTCGCTATCCCCATTTTCAATTGTATGAAATCTTTCTGTCAGTCTTTGTGGACCAAAGTTTTGGCATCAACTCTAATTTTTGCGTTGTTTCTGGTTTGGATAAGTTCTTTGGGCAATCGTTCTCCGACCGTCAACGAGTTTGTTGAGCCGAAGACAATAGTTCAAGCACCTGTAATAGAAAAAACTCCGATTCCCAAAGCCGAAATCGTTGAATTGCCTAAGCCCAAATTGAAAGAAGAAAAGCAGGCGAAGGCAATCGTAGAGCCTTTCGTTGAGCCGTACAAATACGGAAATGAGCTCGCCGGTTATACCGAACCTATTTGCAGATATAGAGAACCGGACAGGGTTATTGTTTATTCCGAACCAGTGCCTGTCTACAATAGATACGAAAATGTGCCGAGCAGAATTGTTTTTACTCCCAATCCCCAGATAGTCTATTACGATAATTCTTTCTATGCTCCTCCGGAAATGCAGTTTCAAAATAATGCGAGGGAAAACGATTTTCTTGTGCCCTTGATAATAAATCTGCTTTTGGCGTCGGAGAATAATCAGAGGTGTCAATATGAAAACAGGCACTACGGGGGACACAGGCACAGATAAAAAATTGTAAAACTCTTTACTAAGATGAGATTGATTCCATTAACAGACAGGGAAAGATTGAAAGAAGTCTGTCCTTTTTCACTGAAGACGCTCTATAAGTGGAGGTCTCTCGGAGAGCATCCGGATTTAACAGTGAAAGTGGCTGGAAAGGTCTGTCTTTGCGTGGATGCGCTTGAAAAGATGATTGAAGAAGGTTTTAAAAAACAACGAGAGAAGGCTGAGAAGTTGGAAGCAATCCGGAATGAACTTAATTCTCTTGAGAAGACATAAAAGTGGAGATATGCAAGGGGTGGAAATGATAGGAGCTTTACTATTATCCTTACACTATCCTTACACCTGCAGTAAATCTTTTATTTATCAGGGTGGCGCTACGGGGATTTGAACCCCGGTCTAATGGCTGAGAACCATTTGTCCTAGGCCCCTAGACGATAGCGCCGGTTTTAAATACAAGTTAATAAGAGTTAATATAAGTTAACATTGGTTAACAAAAGTTACTTTTTTAAGTTTTTTGCAACCGTTATTAACCTATATTAACCGTTTTTAACCGTTGATAACCTTATTGTTTAATTAGTAGTTCCGCTATTTGGACAGCATTTAAAGCCGCGCCTTTACGCAGATTATCCGATACAATCCATAGATTCAATCCGTTTTTAACTGATGGGTCTTCCCTTATCCTTCCTACAAAGACCTCGTCTTTACCGTCAGCGTTAATTGCCAAAGGATAAGTGTCGGACGCGGGATTATCTATGACTTTGACTCCCTGCGCTTTGCTTAAAATATCCTTTGCTTCCTGCGCCGATAGTTTCTTCTCGGTTTGTATATTTACCGCTTCCGAGTGACACCTAAAAACGGGAACTCTCACGCAGGTTGCGGTAATGGCAAGTTCTGGTTCTTTCATTATTTTTCTGGTCTCGTTTACGCATTTCATTTCTTCTTTGGTGTAATCGTTATCCTGAAAAGCATCTATATGCGGAATAACGTTAAATGCTATTTGAGCAGGCAGAACTTTTTTAACATTTTCGGTATTTGCGTAATCTTTGAAATCCCTTGAGACAATTGATTTTGTTTCTTCTATCAACTGTTCGACTGCTTCTTTACCCCAGCCTGAAACAGACTGATAAGTACTAAGGACAACTCTTTTGATTTTAGCCGCATCATGGATAGGTTTTAATGCGACAACCATCTGAATAGTGGAGCAGTTTGGGTTGGCTATTATCCCTTTATGCTTGAATGCTTCTTCAGGGTTGACTTCAGGCACCACAAGAGGAATTGCGGGATCCATCCTCCATGCGCTTGAATTATCTATAACTATCGCCCCATCTTTAGCCGCAAACGGCGCAATTTTTTTGCTTACAGCCGCTCCTGCGGAAAAAAGAGCAATATCCACGCCTTTAAAAGAATTTTCGTCAAGAATTCTTACGGGGACCTGTATTCCTTTAAAAGTTACGGTTTTCCCCGATGACCTTTCCGAAGCAAGAGGAATAAGTTTATCTACGGGAAAATCGCGTTGCTGGAGCACTTTTGCCATTTCCAAGCCTACCACGCCGGTCGCACCCGCAATAGCCACATTAAATTTTTCTTTTTTGTTCATAGCGCAGAATTTTATCAGAACTCAAAGTCGATTGCAAAAATTGATTCACGGAAATGAGGTTGATATAATTTGAACCGGATGATAAAGAGATAAATCGAAATAAGTTGAAATACGTGGAAATAGATTGAAATAAGTTGTCTATATACTACGTGTTTCCATGTATGTCTATCATATTTCAATATATTTCCATCTTTTGAGTAGTTAAACTTTGCCCGGTGGTGTAATTGGTAACACACTTGACTCTGGATCAAGTATTCCTGGTTCGAGTCCAGGCTGGGCAGCCATAAACCAGAACGTAGTTCGGTTTATGGCTAGCCCTGAACCGAACTCTGTTCTGGTTCACGGGTAGCTATGAACTACTTGAGTGGACGGAATTTGCGAGCGTTTTACGCAAGGGATAGACGTGAGATACAGGGCTATGAACCCTACGTGGTTCGGGGCTAATTAAGTAACCAAAAGGGGATAAAATGTGAAGAAGATACATTTGGCATTACTTGCTGTTGCATTTATCAGTTCTTTATTTTTCGTTCAGTTGTCTCAATCCGAACCCGATGAAGTCAAAACCTTTGTTGGGACAATAGAGTCTCTTCGTATCGCGCCTGCGCAATTCAGGTCCGGGCCTCCATTATGGCCATTCGGTATGATCGAAGTTAAGTCCGATAGCGGTGAAAAGAGCAATTTCCTTCTGGTAGGAGAAGGGGAGCACGCTACCATATTTTATAAGGAAGATGGGCAGTCAGATGCATGGCAGAATATCAAGGCTAAGATAGGCAAAAAAGTGGAAATTAAGTACGCGGTTACAGCCGAAACGATGAGATATGCGAATAAACAGCTCGCTTTGTCGGTCCGCTATCTTTCCGAGGATTATGTCCCGCAACCGACAGTGTCACCGCCACAAACAAATGCTGTCGTTTCAGCAAAAACCAAAGAAGCAAAAATCTTTCTTGGCACAGTTAAAGATGTTAGCGCTGTATTAGGCAGAGCGCCTAATTGGACATATAACAGAATTAATGTTATCGCCGATAACGGCGATAAAGCTGACTTTTTTGTAATGCGCAGCACGGTCATTACGGATGTAAATGGAGACAACTTATCGGGTAAGCGCGTAAAAAAAGGTCAAAAGGCAGAGATAAAATATTCAATCTTGACAGACAGTTCCGCTATAATCAACGGCCAGAAGGGTGCCGTCTCTATACGCTATGTTCCTTCGGATTATGTGCCGCAAATAGCAGCTTCCAATACGCAAGCAAGCGTATCTTCCGAAACAACTCAGCCTGTGGTAGAAACAACAGGTCAAACAGGGAATACCATTACAGGTAAGGTTGAATCCATTAAGCGATATATGAAGAGCAGCCCGCCAAAGTGGGAACATGCTATGTTAACGGTTGTTGCCGATAATGGTGAAAAGACAATTGTTTATGTAATAAAAGCCACCTTCGTTGCTGATGCTTCCGGAAAAGATATGTCTAAAGGTGGGAGATTCGGCGTCTTTTCTCTTAAAGGAGGTGAGCGTATAGAAGTTAAGTATTCAACCGTTAGGAAAGACCATAATGAAGCTGTTTCTATTCACTGCCTCGAATAATTTCATCTTAAGGAATTCTGTTACCGTACAACAATCCTCTCTTCACCTCTGTAATTTTTATCTTTACCAGTTTACCTATTAAATCTTTATCGCTTTGGAAAGAGACGGATTTGAAATTACGGATTTTCCCCACGTAACATTTCTGAAATTTATTTAGTTCGGGAATGCACATAGTTTCACTATTCTTGGTATCACATTTTTCAACAAGAACTTCCACTTTTTTACCGATTAACTTTTCGTTTTTCTTTTGTGCGATTCTTTTCTGCAGAGACAAGAGTTTATTGAGCCGTTCGTTTTTTGTTTCTTCCGTAACATCGTCTTTTAACTCTGCAGCTTTTGTTCCAGGCCTTGTCGAATATTTGAATATGTAAGAAGCGTCAAATTCTATTTCTTTTACCAAATTATAGGTATCCATAAAATCATTTTCGGTTTCGGTGGGGAAGCCGACCATTATATCGGTGGTAATACTTACTTCTGGGACATTTTCTCTTATTTTTTCGATTAGTTTTTGGTATTGGGTTCGTGTATATTTCCTATTCATAAGTTTCAAAATTTTATCGGAACCTGATTGTAAAGCAAGGTGAATATGCTCGCAGACCTTCGGCAAATTCCTCACCGCTTCAATAGTAGCAATAGACATATCTTTCGGATGCGAAGTCGTAAACCTTATCCGTTCAATGCCTTCTATATCATTTATTTTTTTTAGAAGTAATGCGAAGTCATTTTTGATATTCCCTCTGGAATCTTTAAAAGATTCCGAGGACTTAGTCCCTGAAATTCCTTGAATTTCTCGGGGTGATTTTTGATATTTGATATTGTAGCTATTCACATTCTGCCCCAAAAGCGTCACCTCTTTTATCCCTTTGCGCGCTAATTCCTTAACCTCATTTTCTATTTCTTCTACAGGACGGCTTATTTCCCTGCCTCTGACATTGGGCACAACGCAATAGGCGCAATAGTTATTACATCCACGCATGATAGCTATCCATGCAGACAATTTATTTTCTTTTGCTTCATATAGAGGCGCTGGAAAATCAACATAATCCTCGGAAGTTTCGATGCGCCTGCCGCCTGTCTTTAACAAATGCCTTACAAACTCATTGATTTTGGGAATATTGTAAGTTCCGCATACCAGATTCAAATAAGGCATTTTATCCAAGAGATTCATTCCCTCTTTTTGCGCCATGCAGCCGCAAATGCCGATGATGATGTTTGGCTTTTTTATCTGTTTATATTTGCCCCATTTCCCAAGGTAGGAGTAGACCCTTTCCTCCGCATGTTGTCGGACGCTACAGGTATTTACCAATATTACATCCGCTTCCTGCCAGTCATCGGTAAATTTATATCCTTCTTTCGATAAAAGCGACCTCATAATTTCCGAGTCGTATTTGTTCATCTGGCACCCAAAGGTTTGGAGGAAAACTTTCATGGTTTTCCTCCAAACCTGAACTTGGGTGCCCCCATATTTAGTTTTGCTGTCCCCGCAGATTTGCTAAAGCAAATCTTGCCACGGGGACAAGTAGCAAAACTATGGGGGCAGCCAAAAGTTTGTAAAAATATTTTGGGCATAACGGGTAATTATAACAGGATATAATAATTTATTAGGGGTAAAGAGTATAGAGAATATTTAAGTTAAACGATAACTTTATTGTTTATTTTAAAACAATGTATAAATAAACGGCGCGACTGCGCTGCCTTGTGTAAGAAATATAAGTATGCCGAGTAATAAAAGCGTTATAATTATCGGCGTTAACCACCATTTTTTCCTGACTTTTAAAAAATCCCAAATTTCTTTTAATGTGCTTAATTTACTCATCGGGTTAAAATCTCCTCTCGTAATTTAAAGGGTTAAAATCTATTTTCTCTTTTTCCTTCCAATATGATTTTTGTCTGTTTTTTCTTTCGAGTAAATCGATTCCCAATAACCTGATTAATAAACCCATGGGCGTAAAAATCAGGTAAAACAAAATAACTAAAATAATTCTAGTGTTAATCCAGCTTAAAATGAGAACGAAACGCATCCATGCTATATATATCGGCTTTAGCAGAGCGGGTGAAATCAGTCCTACACAAAAGAATATCAGCGAAATTATTAAACCGTATAAAGCTAAAGTATATTTATAGCGTAAGAACAATAGGACTGAAATAGCTCCAAATGCTATTGCCATAGTCAGGCCGAAATTTTTTAATATTTTTCTGTCTTTATTTAGTTTTTCCATTTTTAGTCCAGTTCAATTTTTTTATGCTGAGATATATCTTCGTCAACTGGAGATTGCTCTTTTTTGTTCAACAAGAAACTGCCAAGCATTAAATAATCAATTTCAGTACGCATAAAACACTTATAAGCGTCCTCGGGACTCAAAACTATCGGTTCTCCCCTTACATTAAAGGACGTATTTATTATGACGGGACATCCTGTCTTTTTATAAAAAGCCCGGATCATATCGTAATAGAGCGGATTATCCTCTCTTTTTATTGTCTGAATTCTTGCGGAATAATCTACATGAGTTACTGCTGGAATTAAAGAACGCGATATTTTAAGTTTGTCGAATCCCTCGAGTTCCCCAGTAACTTTTAATTTCTTATCATCTTTAAGGTAAGCAACCAAAAGCATATAATAACTTTCTTTATCTAATTCGAACCACTCAGGAGTATTTTCTATTAAAACGGTAGGCGCGAAGGGACGGAAAGATTCTCTGTGTTTTATTTTTAGGTTCATTTTGGACTGCATATCTTTATTACGGGCATCGCCCAAAATGCTTCTTGCTCCCAAAGCTCGCGGACCAAATTCTGTTCTGCCCTGAAACCAACCAAGAACTTTTCCATGGATTATTAAATCTGAAATTTCTTTGACAATCTCGTCATATTTCAAATACCTAAAAGGGATATTTTTTTCCTTTAGAAACTTTTCGATATAGTCGTTGCCGTAAGAGGGACCTAATAACGAAGCTTTCTGTGAGTCGTTTTTTTCGTCTGGATTTCGCTTATTGTTTAAATACTTGTGCCAGACTAAGAGTGCTGTTCCTAATGCGCCTCCCGCATCACCGCTTGCCGGTTGGATCCATATTTCTTTGAATGGTCCTTTTCGTAATATTTCCCCGTTTGCTACGCAATTTAAAGCTACTCCTCCGGCAAGACAAAGGTTATCCTGTCGTGTGATTTTATGGACATGTGAAACCATTTTTAGCATAATTTCTTCTGTTACTTTTTGTATGGAAGCGGCTATATCCATATGCTTCTCGGTTATTTGAGTATCAGGTTCCCTGGGAGGCCCGCCAAAGAGACGATTAAACAGTGAATTTGTCATACGCAGGCTGTTGCAGTAACCGAAATATTTCATGTTTATCTTAAAAGAACCGTCATCTTTTAAATCAATTAATTCGCTAAGAATTACGTCTTTGTATAAGGGCTTGCCGTATGGAGCCAGTCCCATGAGTTTATACTCTCCTGAGTTTACTTTGAACCCCGTATAATAAGTAAAAGCGGAATATAATAAACCCAATGAATTGGGAAATCTAAGATATTTTTGGATATTTAATTTATTTTCTTTACCAACCCCAAAACTTGCGGTTTCCCACTCTCCCACGCCGTCTATCGTTAAGAATGCGGCCTCTTTAAATGGAGAAGGATAAAAGGCGCTCGCGGCATGTGACTCATGATGTTCGGTGAAAATTATCTTTCCGTCGAAGTTTAAGTCTTTTCTGATTATTTCGGTAATCCATAACTTTTGTTTAAGCCATATTGGAACTGCTTCGATAAATTGGCTTATTCCGCTCGGAGCATAACTAAGGGCAGTTTCCAAAATACGTTCGAATTTAATGAAAGGTTTGTCATAGAATGCGATAAAATCTAAATCTTTTGTCCCGATGTTACCTTCTTTAAGACAATAATTAATTGAGTTTATAGGAAAGGAAGGGTCATGTTTCTTTCTGGTAAACCGCTCCTCTTGCACGGCTGCGATAATTTCCCCATCCTTTACTAAGCATGCTGCGCTATCGTGATAGAAACAGGAAATGCCCAATATGTTCATTTTTTAGGATGAATAAACCGAAAAGAGGTTTTATGGAATTATCTCTTATTTTTTTGTTTTGTCAATTTTGTTTTTTATACCCTTAACTAATTCTTCTTTCTGTCTTCTCGATAATTTTTTGATATCCCGTTCGGCGTTTATTGCATTCTTATAATACTTATACTGTTTAATGTAGACCAATTTTAACGGCGATTTCCCTCTTAAGTATTTTGCCCCTAATCCTTTTTCGTGTAATTTAATTCGGTTTTTAAGGTTATTTGTATAGCCGGTATAATAAGTTCCCTTCTGACATTTGAGTATATAGACATAAAATACACCTCTACGTTTAAATTTCTTCATGGTTCAGTTATTTTTTAAAAATCCTCAAATGTCGCAATTTAATAATATAAACATAGTATATGCCTGTGTGTTTCTTATTATATTCTTTTTATATACAGCAGATACCATAACAGTATTGACAAAATTATCCGATAAATCCCGAATGGGATGAAGTTATTCTTTCTGATGAATGACAACAGGAATTTCACCGCTATCATAGCGGTCAGGAAAGATACGATAAATCCTATAAATAAATAAACGAATTGTTCTTTTGTGAATGAGACAGCGGTTTTTATGAGGTCGTATCCTACTGCCGCTGCCATAGTCGGAATAGCCAAAAGAAAAGAAAACTCGACGATTGTTTTGCGGTTTATTCCAAGCATCAGGCCGCCCATAATGGTTGCGGCTGACCTGGAAACTCCCGGCACCATGGCAACAGATTGGAATAAGCCAATCAATACTGCCTGCTTATAGGTTACAGATGATATTTCTTTAATATTGCGTTTTTTCTTCGAATAAAAATATTCCAGCACAATAATCAGAATACCCCCGATGAACAATGCCCATAGCACGATGCCTTGATTGCCCAATAGATAGACCTTCATTACTTTGTAGAAAATTAGACCCATTATGGCGGTTGGAATAAATGCGGCAATGACCTTTCCCAGTTTTTCTCTCTCGAATATAAACGATTTCCAGTATAAAACCACTACCGAGAGAATAGCGCCCAACTGTATCGCAATTTCGAATGATTTTAAAAATTCCGATTGGTCTATCTGCGATAACGATGATGTCAGGATAAGATGTCCTGTGGACGAAATCGGCAGAAATTCGGTTACTCCTTCGACAATTCCCAGAATAACGCTAGTAAATAGATTCATATTGATAGAATCTTTCTGTTAGTTTTAAGTTTGCAAAAGTATTTGGCCATTCTATTATATTTTGGCTTTTATTTCTAAGATTTATATGAAAATTTTGCCGTTTGCTGTATGCCCTGGTTATTTTGGCTTGAGTGTTGCAAGGGTCTTTTGTAATTTTTCCAATTCTTCTTCTTTTGCGAGCACCAATAGGACATCTCCGCTTTCTATCATTGTGGAACCGTTCGGGACTATGAATTCTTCTCCCCGGGCAATTAGAACGATAAGCGATTTTCTGGAAATGTTTAGTTCCGAAATTGTTTTCCCTTCCGCGATAGAATTATACGGGACAATCAAATCCATAAGGTTGGCGTCGATACCTTCTGTTTTTTCGAATTCGAGCGGATATCGGCGTTTCTCGGTCAAAGGAGTATTCACCTTCAAAATTTTTGAAACAAACGGTATTGAAGTCCCTTGTATGATAACGGAAGCCAGAACGACGAAAAATATTATATTAAAAATCATTGTTGCCTGAGGCACGTTTGCGAGAAGCGGGAAAGTAGCCAAAATAATCGGAACTGCTCCCCTTAGTCCTACCCATGAGACCATTAGTTTTTCCCTCAAATTTATTTTAAAAGGCGCAAGGCATAAAAATACGCTGATGGGACGTGCGAGGAACATCAGCGCAAATGCGGTCAAAATGCCGATGCTTATAATAGGTTTGAGTTGCGAAGGGAAAACAAATAATCCGAGTGTCAAAAACATCGTAATCTGCATGAGCCATGCAAGCCCTTCGTGGAACTTTACCACGGTATTCTTATATAAAAATCCGTGTTTTCCCGCCAGTAATCCGACTATATATACTGCCATGAATCCATTGCCTTTTAGAACTACTGTTAGGGAATATGTCAAAAGGACCAGGGAAATTGTCAGAACGGGATAGAGCCCGATAGAATCTAATTTTAATCTTTTTAATATGAATAAGATTATTTTTGACATTATAATGCCCATTAAAATGCCTATTCCCATGTCTATAACAAACATAGGTATTAGCCCCAGCGGTTTTATGTCTTTGTTCATAAGGAATGAAATAAAACTTATAGTCAGGAAAACGGCCATCGGATCGTTGCTTCCGGATTCGAATTCCAAAAGAGGCCTTAACGATCCTTTCAGGCTGACGCGTTTTGACCTAAGTATGCTGAAAACCGCCGCGGCATCCGTGGAAGATATTATCGAACCCAGCAGCATTCCCTCGAGCAAAGAGAATTTGAAAACAAGCATTGAAAAATATCCCACTATGGCCGCGGTTAAAAGAACTCCAAATGTGGCAAGGACTATGCCTTCAGGCATCACTGGGCGGATTTTTCCCCATTCGGTGTCAAGCCCGCCGTAAAATATTATGAAAATTAAAGCGATAATGCCGATACTTTTCGCAAACCACGGATTAGCAAAGTAAATTCCTCCCAATCCTTCCGTTCCGGCCAGCATGCC
>JAQURI010000043.1 GCA_028715665.1 Candidatus Ratteibacteria bacterium | reverse complement strand
TTCCACAATTAAAGAATCGCTGTAAAGTTCTTTTTCTTCTCCGATTACTATAACATTTTTTTCTTTATCAATGCGAATGACATACATCGGTTTTTTATAGGGTCCCAATCCTTTTCTTTGTCCTATAGTATAAAAAGGGATGCCTATATGCTCGCCCACGGTCTCGCCTTTACTATTTAAAATTGGTCCAGATTTATAAACGTTCTTTAAATGATTTTTGAAAAATTCATGGTAGTTTCGTCCTGAAACAAAACAAACATCCTGGCTTTCTGGTTTGTCATGGATTTTCAATCCGATTTTTTTCGCGAGGTCGCGGACCCGTTCTTTAGTGTAACTGCCGAGCGGGAAAAGCGCGCGTTTTAGTTGTTCCTGAGTCAGAGAGAATAAAAAATAGGATTGGTCTTTGTTTTTGTCTTTGCCCTTTTTTAAAATATATCTGTTGGTTTCTTTGTCGAATGCTTTTTTAACATAATGCCCCGTCGCAACATAATCCGCACAAAATGTTTTGGCTTTGTCGAGAATTTTGGCGAATTTTATTTTCTCGTTGCAGACAGCGCAGGGATTAGGAGTTCTTCCGTTTGCATATTCGCCGCAAAAATAATCCACAACTTCTTTTTTAAATTCTTTACTGTAATCGAAAGAATGGAACGGGATGTCTAATTTTTTACAGACGCTTTGTGCGTCTTTTATATTCTGCTTATGCCATTGGGGAAATAAATTAAAATGTATACCTATTACATCATATTTTTTCTCTTGTTTAAGCAAAAATGCCGCAACGGAAGAATCCACTCCGCCGCTCATCGCAACCAAAACTCGTTTTTTCGCCATTAAATAATCAGCACCACCAAAAATGCCGTGAAAATAAAGAACAAAACAGAAAGCAGAAGCTTTATAACAGCCATGCTTCTTCCCAACGCATCGCTCAAACCGATAGCGGTTGTGCCCCAATATGCCAATATAAAAATTACAATAAGCGGCGCGATAAACATGATGTTATAAAGCAGAAGGTATATGTAAGCTGCAAACCTCAAATCGCTAATTCCCGTCGCGTAAACAATCGTCGGCAAATAAACTTGTCCCGTGCAAGCGAGTTCCAGAACCGAAACAATAAATCCCGTTATAAAAGCCGCCAAAACATACCTTGTTAAATGTGCTTTCTCTTTTATTGTGGAATGTATTTTATCTTTCAAAAAGCGGGGAAGCTGCAATATAGATTCGCTTGCCTTTCCTTTTCTGCATTTAATAAAGTCCCAAAAACTTAAAATACCAAGAAACAAAGTAAAGGCGGCAACAAGCGCATATAAAATTTTGGTGAAATGTTTAATGAAAGTTAAATGTTTTAAAAATTCAAATAATCCGATGCCGATTAAAAAATATGTGATGAATATAGCGGCTGTGAAAGCAATTCCCACGATAATAATTTCCCGTCCCTTTCTTTTTAAGATAGCAAGATACGAGATGAAAAATATTATTGTTGCAAAGGCGCAGGGATTTATTCCGTCCAAAAGTCCTGCCGCGATTATGGCTAAAACGCCGAATTGCTGGAACCTGCCTGCTATACCGCTTTCCGCAGCATCCATCATCGCCTTTGCTTTTGCCAAAGGCAAGGTCACACCGTCGGGATATTTTTTAACTAATTCTACAACTTTTTCTTCAGTAATCCCTTTGCCTATTAAATAATCGTTGCCTATAAAAATCGAGGGCGCTATAAGCCTTTTGTCTTCGGGTACGTCGTAAATTTCGCAAAACGCTTCGTTCAACTGCATGTTTTCTCTGGAGCCGATATCATACTCTTTAATCTTAATCGTAGAAAATTTCGCTTTCAAAGATTGCAAAATATCGTGCGCCTTATCACAATCCAAGCATCCCCTTTCAAAAAAATAACCTATTTCTATGATCTTCTCGCCTAGTTCCTCGCTCACCCAAACAATAACGGGGACTTTTAATTCTGTTTCTCCGGGACAATTGGTATATATTTTTATATCCCCGCTGCTTGAGCCAATGGGCGTTTCCGGTGTTACGCCGACATCAAGCCTATATTCCCTGAATTTTTCCAAAGTGACCATCTTGGCGGTAATGTATTTTAAACTACTTTCCATTTTTAGAATTTCAAAATTGTCGCCTTCGGTAGAGAGGACAATAGGGAAAACTTCGTTTTCACCGGGCGATGTTTTTAATATGAGACGTCCCGGTGAAATCTTTATATGGCCCAAGATTTTTGCTTGTAATGACGTCCAAATTACACTATGTCTTTTTAGATTTGTTTCAATCTTAATCCTTCCGACCAAATTTCCTGCGGGAGCATCTTTACTTAAAGTGATACTTACCAAGTATATGTTCTTGCCGAAATTCTCTGTCTTCTCAACTGAATCTATGTTGAGATACTTATTATCAACTGTTACTGCATTGACTAAGAGTTCTTGTTCTCCCCTCTGAATTATTTTAAATTGCTTAGTTATTTGAGTGTATTTGGGAATATCCCCCAAAGAAAGGTGTAAGGGCTCAATCTCGACTTCTAATTTAACCTCTCCTTTTAGCGCAAGTCGTATGGTTGGATTGAGGGGATCGTTGGAACTTATGGAAATACTTTGAGTCTGTTTGCCTTTATAACCTGCGGTATTAAAAACCACCGATATTTCTCCGAACTCCCCGGGAGCAATTTCTTTTATAGGCGCTTCCGCTTTTGAGCAGCCGCAAGAAGCCCGGACTTGGATGATTTTAAGAGTATCTTCTCCGATATTTTGGAATTTGAAGGAATGCGTCACTTCTTCTCCCTGATACACGAAGCCGAAATCAAAGACCGTTTCCGAAAAAGATATGTTGGGAGATTTATCGGACTCTGGGCAAGCCACACCGCAGAAGGCCAATAAAAAAACCAAAACGACGGGGAAAGTGAACACAACCTGTTTTTTCATTTGAGTTTTGCCTTTTTACTCCTGCCCGTTTCCATCCCCGACAGTATTTGGCAGGGGGGGCAAACAGGCGGGTTTGACTTTTTATTATACGGACTCTACTTTTTTAACTTGCGGAACTTCTTCTTTTAAAACCCTCTCAATGCCACCCTTTAAAGTCATCTGTGCCATAGGACATCCGCCGCAGGCACCCGTAAGTTTTACTTTTACAACCCCATCTTCGCTGACATCCACTAGTTCTACGTCCCCTCCGTCCGCTTGTAACATAGGGCGAATCTTATTTATAACTTTTTCAACCTTTTCTCGCATTTTCCCTCCCTGTTGTTAGATTAATCGGTCCTGCTGTCCCCCTTGATTTCCCCCGAGGAATCTGCCCTCTGCAATTTGAAAAATTGCGAGGACTAAAGTCCCGGGAATGCTTCGCATTCCACGGGGAAAGATTCCCGGGACCAAAGTCCTTGAAATCGCAAGCGATTTCTAAGGGTTAGAAATCAGCACAGGGGGATACGTGCTCGCTTAATCTACTCTACTAAACTCAAGCATCTTGTCAATTGCTTTTTTCGCTTTCCGTCTTATTTTTTCTTCCACCTTCACTTCATGTTTAAGGTTCTCCAGCGACCAAAGCACCTTCTCTAAATTGTTCTTCTTCATGTCTTCACATATTGCCCGTTTGGAAGCAGGATAGAATTTTTTATCGGGATTTTCTTTTTGTAACCTGTAAATAATTCCTGTCTCAGTCCCAACGATTATTTCTTTGCTTTTTGTTTTCTTTGCATAGTTACACATACCGGTTGTTGAAAATACTTTATCTGCCAGAGCAATTACATCCGGAGTGCATTCAGGATGAACCAACGCTTCGGCTTTTGGATGTTCTCTTTTTGCCCTTAACATATCGCTTGCCAAAATCCCTGCATGGACAGGGCAATATCCTTCCCAGAAAATTATTTCCTTTTGGCTCTGACTTGCAACATATTGCCCTAAATATTTGTCGGGAATAAAAATTATTTTTTCCGCTGGCAAAGAATTGACTATTTTTACAGCATTTGCAGACGTGCAGCAGACGTCGCTTTCCGCTTTAACTTCTGCGGTCGTGTTTACATAAGCAACAACGAGAGTATCCTGCTGTTCTTTTTTTAACTGCCGCACATCTTCGGCATTAATCATATTTGCCATAGGACATCCGGCGTTAACATCGGGCATGAGAACAATCTTATCGGGACAAAGAATTGATGCCGTCTGTGCCATAAAATGAACACCGCAGAATACGATTACTTTCGCATTCGTCTCGGCTGCTTTCTGGCTCAATCCCAAGGAATCTCCCAAAAAATCGGCAATATCCTGGATTTCCGGCAGTTGATAGTTATGAACCAATATTACGGCATTTCTTTTCTTCTTTAAATCATTTATTTTTTGAACGATGCTATCCATTTTAAACTCTATATTTTGACAGCTCCGATTCGCTAATTCTAGTGCAAGTGATTATTTTTTCTTTACCATCATAAGAAATTTTTATGCTCACTCTCGTATCTTTACCCCCACCACCAATATATGGGTGTGGGGATTTACAGTAATACGCAACAATTCGACACGCCATTTGAAGGTTTTCATTTTCTCTCTTTCCCATTCCTATTGCAACAGGTCCTTTTGTTTGCGGCTGAAAAATTACATCTTCACTGCGTGCAAGTCCCATAAGTTTTAAGTTTTCCTTCTCATCTCTCCCGACCACTAATTTAAACGAATCACTGATAGTGAAATATCTTCCGGTTTTAATTAAACCGATAGAACCAATATCAAGCATATCGGAACGAAGAAGATTTTTTGTTATCAAACTAAATCCCGGGTCGGTCAAAAGACAACCGCCCGCAGGACTGCTGTATCCCGAAATATTGAATTGTTTAGCTAATGCGTATTGTTTTTTTCTCGACCTGCCGTTTATATCAAACAGTTTATTTCTGTCTATCCAACCCCGTCTTTCTGCAGTGGTTGGGGAAAGTAGTTTTCCGCAAAGAGGCCGAACAATTAGCCCCTCGGCTCCGCTTTTCTTTTCTATAAGTTCCAGCGAGTTTTTGTTTTGACTCATCGGACGTTGCCCCAAAACCTCGCCCGTAATAATAAAACTCGCACCTAATTCTCTCATCAACTGATGAGCTTTTTTAAATTCCAGGATTCTACAGTCGATGCAGGGGTTTAAATTTTTACCGTAACCGTAACGAGGAGATTTCAACATGTCCAGAAATTCCTCAGATATATGGATTAATTTACAATTGATATCCAATTGCTCCGCCAGCAACACGGCTCTTTTCCCAAAATCATCGTCGTTAAAAGGAGTAATAAATGTAACTCCAATGACTTTAATCCCTTGTTCGGCTACAATCTTCACGGCCAAAATGCTGTCAAGCCCGCCAGAGATTAACCCGATTGCTTTTACCCCGTTAGAAAATCCGCTTTTCTTTATATTATTCGGCATTAAACAACTCCGTCGAAAGATATCTGTCACCTAAATCCGGCAATATAACAACAATTAGCTTGCCTTTATTTTCTTCTCTCTTGCTGACTTCTAATGCTGCATAAACAGCCGCTCCGGATGAAATTCCCGCAAATATCCCTTCCTCTTTGGCGAGGCATCTGCTAGCCATTACGGCCTCTTCATTTGTCACCTTTATCACTTCATCAACAATATCCATGTTCAATATATCGGGAATAAAACCAGCTCCTATTCCCTGAATTTTATGGGGACTCGCCTTGCCGCCGGCCTGCTCGCCGTATTTTTGGCGAGAGAGAACCGGCGAATCAGCCGGCTCAACGGCAATAGTTTTAACAGAAGCTTTTTTCTTTTTTAACACCTCGGCAACGCCCATAATAGTGCCGCCGGTCCCGACACCGGCCACTAAAATATCGACTTTACCGTCCGTATCATTCCAGATTTCCAATGCTGTCGTCTTACGGTGTATTTCCGGATTGGCAGGGTTCTTAAACTGTTGCGGCATAAAGGCCTTTAGCCCTGAACCGAGCTTGCTCTGGTTCAGGGTTTTCACAATCTCTTCAGCTTTTTTTATCGCCCCGCTCATTCCTTCGGCACCCGGGGTGAGGACAATCTCAGCTCCAAGTGCTTTAAGCATACTCTTTCGTTCAATACTCATCGTCTCTGGCATGGTTAGAATTAGCTTATATCCTTTAACAGCGCACACAAATGCCAATGCTATACCGGTATTACCGGACGTGGGCTCCACAACAACAGAATCCTTTTTTAACAATCCCTGTTTCTCCGCTGCTTCAATCATACTTGCACCGATGCGGTCTTTGATAGAACCACATGGATTAAAAAATTCCAGTTTAGCCACGATTTCTGCTTTTACGTCTTTTGCTATCCTGTTTAGTCTTACCAAAGGCGTATTACCTATTAATTCGATTATATCTTTAGCAATTCTTGACATAACTTCCTCCTTGTCCTCCACTTGCTTCGCTCCGATGTACATCGGAACGGCGGAGGGCCTTCAAATATTGTACATATTGGTAATTTTTAATTTATTTTTCTGCATTTTCACCATATCTTCCAACGTCATTGAATCTAAGACATTAAACATGGCTTTTTTTACTTTTACCCATATTTCGCGAGTGACGCAAAAACTCGTTCTCTTGCATGATTTGGGATTATCTATGCAAACTACCGGCGACATACTACCTTCTACTGCCCGAATTATCTGACTAAGTTTTATCTCTTGCGGTCTTTTTGCCAAACAAAATCCGCCGTTTCTTCCCTGAACACTGATTACTAAACCATTCAATGCCAGTGTCCTCATTATATTTTCCAAATATCTTTCAGAAATATTCTCCCTTTTGGCTATGTCTTTCAATAACACAATTTCTTCTTCGGCTTCGTGTATTGCTAAATCCAGCATAGCCCTTGCCGCATAACGTCCTCTTGTAGAAAGTTTCATGTCTTTACCCCGTCATAAAATTTGCTGATCTCATAATTTAACATTATTATCATCGTTTTAGTGATGATTATACTACCTCTTTTAATTTTGTCAAAGAATCAAGTCGAAAATTTGTCAAAACGGATAATAAAGAGTATATTGTTTCATCTTTTTTATGTATGTAACCATGAAAATAAAAATTTTGGTCTCACTTATGGCACTGATAATCGCCGTAACGGCCTTCTCTTTTTTTGTGCTTAAAAATAATTCTTCTCGTCCGGCACCAATGCTAAAAGAGGGTAAAATTGAATTCGACGAATATGTTTATGATTTCGGGCGTGCCAAGGAAGGAGAAAAAATAGAACATGTATTTAAATTACGAAATGCGGGCAATGAAAAACTCATAATCAAAAAAGTAAACGCGCCCTGCGGATGCACTGCCGCCACTATTTCCGATAAAGATATTCCACCTGGCGGGGAGGGCGAAATCACAGTAACTTTCGACACCGCCGGTTACAAAGGTTTTGCGAGTAAATATATATATGTCGATTCCAATGCACCCTCTGCCAAACTTGAAATTCAAGGGATACTCGAAACAGAACTTGCCGTTGCCCCCGAATATGTCGACTTTGGTAATTTAAGGCAAGAAATTCAAAGAAAAAAAATGATTTATATTACCAAAGCAGGCGATGAAAACATAAAAATTTTAAAAACCGAATCTTCTTCCGATTACCTGCTTGTCGAAACACAGGAAGTTCCCCAAAATCCGCCTAACAAATATCGTAAAGATTTTAAAATCGAAATTATCACTGCTCCAAACATCCCTATCGGCACACTTAAGGAAACAATAACTATTTATACTAACGACGAAAAATATCCGAAGATAGAGATGCCGATCGCAGGCAATATCAGGGCCAGCTTAGAGCCGGGAATATCGGAATCTGATTTATCGATAATTCTATTCCCACCATTGTTCATTTTTGGTTCGGTAAAGCAGGGCGAGACCCCTTCAAATAAAATAAATATTAAAACAATGGGCGAGGAGCCGTTAAAGATAGAAAAGATAGAAAATCCTTTCGAAGACTTTATCTCAATAACTATAAACCCCAGAATCGAGGGTAAAGAATACGAAATTGTTGCTTTTTTAAAAGACTCTGCGCCCGTGGGCAACATGAACGGGCTCATAATTATTTATACCAATATTTCCAGCCAACCGCGCATAGAAATCCCTGTAAGTGTTTCCATAAAGGAATAAGTTTATAATCTGTTTGTTTAAATAACAACTGTTTATTTGACATATTTTAAAACGATTTTTATAATACGCTCTCATTAAAACAAAGTAGAGAGGGCAGAGTAGAAAGAAAAAGTTTTTTTAAAAAAATCTATCTACTATCTACTCTTAACGCTTATAATACGGGAGGTTATAAATGTCTATACGAATAGCGATTAACGGATTTGGCAGAATTGGGAGAAACGTTTTAAGGGCCGGCTACAAAAATACCGATATCGAATGGGTGGCAATCAACGATTTGACCGACGCAAAAACGCTTGCGCATCTTCTAAAATACGACTCGACTTTCGGCATTATGGATGCCGAAGTCAAAGCGGACGGCAATGCGGTCGTGGTTAACGGAAAGAAAATCCAGATTTTATCCGAAAAAGACCCGGCAGCTCTGCCGTGGAAAAATTTAAAAGTCGATTTAGTCATCGAATCGACCGGCAAATTCACGAATAAAGAAGGTGCATCAAAACACCTCGCGGCAGGCGCCAAAAAAGTATTGATTTCGGCTCCCGCAAAAGATGCAATCGATGCGACGATAGTCATGGGAGTAAACGACGAGACATACGATAAAAATAAGCATCATATCGTTTCCAACGCTTCATGCACAACGAACTGTCTGGCCCCCATCGCAAAAGTTCTCAACGATAAATTCAAAATTAAAAGAGGCCTTATGACCACAATTCACTCTTATACCAATGACCAGGTAATACTGGACTTCCCGCACAAAGATTTAAGGCGCGCAAGAGCGGCCGGCTTAAGCATTATTCCCACTTCGACTGGGGCCGCCAAGGCAATCGGGCTTGTTATTCCCGAACTTGCGGGTAAAATGAACGGATTGGCGGTAAGAGTTCCCACGCCTAACGTGTCGGTCGTCGACTTAGTTTGCGATGTGGAAAAAGAAGCAACCGCGGAAACTATAAACGCCGCTTATAAGGAAGCCTCCTCCGGCGCGTTAAAAGGTATCTTGCAGTATTGCGACGAACCGCTTGTTTCAAAGGACTTCTACGCAAATCCCCATTCAGCTATCTTTGACGCCGGCTCTACTTATGTTGTAGACAAAACAATGGTGAAAGTGTTCGGGTGGTATGACAATGAATGGGCATATTCCGTCAGAATGATCGATTTGGCAAAACTAATGCTAAAATAGATACGCTCCGAAAAACAAAAGAGAGAAAAAACAATGAGAAAAACGACAATAGAAGATTTTGACCTTAAAGGCAAAAAAGTTTTTATGCGGGTTGATTTTAACGTGCCTCTCAAAGACGGCAAAGTCGCAGACGACACAAGAATTCAAGCGGCGCTGCCTACAATAAAATATGCGCTTGACAAAGGAAGCCGACTGATTCTGGCTTCTCATTTGGGCAGGCCCGACGGCAAGGTTGTGGATAAACTGCGAATGAAACCCGTTGCGGAGCGGCTTTCTTCTCTGCTGAAAAAACCCGTAAAAACAACTTCTGACTGTATCGGCGATGAAGTAAAAGCAACCGTTAATGGTCTAAAAGAAGGCGAAGTCGTGCTTCTTGAAAATGTCAGGTTCCATGCGGAAGAAGAAGAAAATGATGATAATTTTTCCAAACAACTTGCTTCTCTTGCCGACATTTACATAAACGACGCTTTCGGAACCGCACATCGCGCCCATGCTTCTACCTGCGGCATCGCTTCATATCTTCCCTCTGGCGTAGGTTTTCTCATGAAAAAAGAAATCGAATATTTTTCTAAAGCGCTCGAAGCGCCGGAAAGGCCCTTTTTGACCATATTGGGCGGGGCAAAAGTATCGGATAAAATAGGCGTGATAACGAACCTATTGGATAAAGTGAACTCTCTTATCATCGGCGGGGCAATGGCATATACTTTCTTAAAAGTTCAGGGAATTAATGTCGGCGCCTCTTTAGTCGAAGAAGATAAAAAAGCCGAAGCAGAAAAAATCTTAGAAAAAATCAAGGAAAAGGGCATTAAACTCGTTCTCCCAATTGACCATATAATCGCCCAGGAAGTAAAAGAAGATGCACAGACAAAACAAACTCCGGATGCCAACATTCCTTCGGGATGGAAAGGCGTTGATATAGGAGATAAAACTATAACCGAGGCAAAAAACTTAATAAAAGGAGCAAAAACAATTGTTTGGAACGGCCCCATGGGAATATTTGAAATGGAAAAATTCTCCAAGGGTACAAAAGAAATAGCCGAAGCAATCGCTCAGGCAAAAGCCGTGTCAATTGTCGGCGGCGGAGATTCCGTAAGCGCTGTCGAGAAATTTAAATTAAAAGAAAAATTCTCGCATATTTCGACGGGAGGCGGAGCGTCACTAGAATTTCTGGAAGGGAAAGAACTTCCCGGCGTGGTCGCGATACCCGTGCGGCCGGGATAAACCCCCACACCAATGTATTGGTGGTGGAAGTAAAGGAAAAAATCATGATAATGTTTATAACAGTGCTTCATATCGTAGCGTCTTTAGGATTGATAGCGATAGTTTTGCTCCAGGTAGGTAAAGGCGCAGGTCTTGCAAATATATTCGGAGGAGGGAGCAGCGGTTTGTTTACGCCTTCGTCGGGAGGACCGATTGCAAAAATTACCGCCGGTCTTGCCGTTTTATTCCTACTCACCTCGCTTTATCTGTCTCTATCCACAAAAAACATAAGACGCTCTTCCATTTTTGAA
>JAQURI010000042.1 GCA_028715665.1 Candidatus Ratteibacteria bacterium | reverse complement strand
ATATTTGCTTCTTTCTTAAGACATTTCGTGCAAGTGGACATATATACCTCCTTACTTATACAACAGATATTTTTCCCTTTTTTCTTTGAATTTAGTCAAATCTTCCTGCCAACTTTTTATAATTTCATCGGCGGTTTTGCCTTCTTTAACATTTGTAAAAATATAGTCCACACCCCATATCTGGGTTAAATCCCGCGGCGGCTTGCAGACGTCGGGATAAAGCGACTGTAATGAAATTAATATCTCAAGCGAAGTTTTAACTGGCTGAAAAACTTTTTTGTCGGTAAGAACTAATCTAACGCCTTTAAGTTCTTTGTCCTTGAATGTCGAATAAAAAGGTTTGAACCAGTACGGCTGAAATTTTACACCGGGAAGGTTCTTGGAATTCAACGCATCCGCTAATTTATAAGGGTCAATCCATTCACCGCCGATTAACTGAAACGGAAGAGTATACCCTACTCCGTTAGATAAATTAGCGCTGCTTATCGTGCCCGTCGCGGCATAGAAAAAAGCCGCATCAACCGTCGGGATGTGCGGAGAAGTCGGAATCCAAGTAAGACCCGTGTCGTCCCAAATCATGTTTCTTTTCCAATTTTTCATAGGCACGACAGACAGCTTAATGCTCATGTTGTATTCTCCATTTACGAACTTCGCGAGTTCGCCTACTGTCATGCCATGGACCATCGGAATCGGAAGTAAGCCGATAAAACTCTTGTATTCGTCTTTCATTACCGGACCCTCGACATTCAATCCGCCCAAAGGATTGGGTCTATCCAAAACCAAAAACTCTTTACCGTATTTATCTGCGGCCTCCATAGCCAGAAACAGCGTAGATATATAAGTATAGGTTCTGGCGCCTATGTCCTGAATATCAAAAATAAGGACATCCACTTTTTCCAGCATTTCTTCGGTGGGCTGCCGGGTTTTACCGTAGAGAGAATATACGGGCAATTTTGTCTTTTCGTCCATAGAATGGGCCACATTTTCGTTGGCGAGTAAATCTCCTCCTATGCCGTGTTCAGGCGCAAAAAGAGCCGTAAGATTGAAGTTTGGATTTTCCTGGAGGATATCTATAGTGGACTTCAAATTGGAATCAACACCCGTCTGGTTTGTTATGAGCCCGAGCCTTTTGTTTTTGAGAATTTCCACATACCCGGTATCTTCCTGCAATGTTTCTATGCCTAAAGTAATATTTGCGCAAAAAGAAATGTTTGCAAACAGAAAGAGAGAGATAAATGCGCCCCAAAACCATTTTGACGGTTGCATAGGCATAATTTTACACGCAAGACTAAAGGGTAGCAATAGGCGAATATCAGAGTATCGGGGAATAGGAATATAAAACAAATGGAATCTTAAAGTCGGTGATATAATTGCGATTATGCAGAATAAGATTTTTTACAATGTCTTTGATTCCGGTATCGGAACCATTGGAATTGCTTCTTCCAATTTAGGCATAGTTTGTTTGGACATCGGGACAAAGGAAAGGGAATTTTTGCTTAAACTAAAGCAAAAATTCCCTGCTTGCAAATTAACAAAATCAAAAGATAAAAACGCCGCTGCGATACGCGAATTAAAATCTTACCTGAAAGGAAACCTAAAAACATTTAAATGTAAACTGGATTTAGAAGGCCCGCCAAAAACACGGCGGGCAGGCACTCCTTTTCAGATTAAGGTGTGGGAGAAAACGGGACAAATCCCGTACGGAAAGATGTATTCATATAAATTCATCGCAAAAAAAGTGGGAAACCCTAAAGCTGTGCGGGCGGTCGGCAATGCTATGGCCAATAACCCGATTCCGCTTTTTATCCCATGCCACAGAGTAATTAAATCCGACGGAAAACTGGGACGTTACGGTCCCGGAGAAGACATAAAAAGAAAATTATTGAAATTAGAAAAGGCGATATAGGTCAATAGATTTCAGAAATCTGTTGATTGTATGATGACTTTTGTTGTGATAAGATTTCTCCAAAGCTAAAAAACAGGAAATGGTCATGGCATCTAACAAAGACGGTATTTCGAAAGAAATAAAAAAAGTCGAGACCGATATAAAAAGGATTTTTCGCCATTTTTCTTCTTTTAAAACTTCTTTTTTTATTTCACCGCTACCCCATCTATGGTATCCCTACACTGACATATACGAAACAAAAACGGATTTGGTAGTAAAAGTGGAAATAGCCGGAGTAAACAAAGAAGATATAGAAATCTTTACTCAAGGAGACAGACTGATAATTAGGGGCATACGCAAAGAAATCTCTCAAGAAAATAAAATTGCATATAGACAAATGGAAATAAATTACGGCGCTTTCGAATCGGTCATTCCTATTTTTATCCCTATCGATTTGAAAAAACCTTTCAAAGCTACCGTAAATAACGGAATTCTGGAAGTTAGAATACCTAAAGCAAAAGAAAAATAGAATTATCTAAATGAGGTGCTTATGTTCGAACAAGGGACCGTTGATGTGGAATTAAATATCCCAAATAAGGAAATTCCGATTCTGCCTTTAAGAGATATCGTTGTCTTTCCCGGCATAACGGTGCCGATAACTGTAGGCAGACCCACAAGCGTAAAACTTGTGGACGATGTGTCCATAGGGGACAAACTCTGCGGTTTAGTCCTTCAAAAGAAAAAGACGGAAGAAGACCCCCAATATGAAAACCTTTATAAATTCGGGACTTTGGCCCGGATAGTCAAAATGTTCAAACTGCCTACAAACACGGTATACCTTCTGGCGCAGGGGCTGGAAAGGATAGAGATAGAAAAATTCGTTCAAAAGGAACCATACATCAAAGCCCAAATAAAAACCATAAAGGAAGAACAAAAACCGAATACTCCCGAAATAGAAGCCAGGATGAGAAATCTCCTGCATCAATTCCAAAAAGCGGTTTCTTTATCGCCCAAAATTCCGGAGGAAGAAAGTTATATAACCGCAATAAATATCAAAGAACCCGGCAGATTAGCGGACTTTATTGTCGCAAATCTTCCTCTTACTACCCAGGAACAACAGGACATATTGGAAACTTTTGACCCGATAGAAAGATTGAACAAAGTATCTGTATTCTTAAATAAGGAACTGGAAGTTCTCAAGCTGCAGTCCAAAATCCAAGAAGAGACTAAATCGAAACTCGGCAAAGCACAGCGCGAATATTTTTTAAGACAGCAATTGGAATCCATAAGGAAGGAACTCGGCGAAGAAGACGAACATGCCATAGAGATAAAAGAGCTCAAAAAACAAATTGAAGAATCAGGTATGACACCCGACGCGATGAAAGAAGCAAAGAGGGAACTCGACAGGTTGGACAAACTTCCGCCGCAAGCCGCCGAATATCACGTAATCCGCACATACCTCGACTGGTTGGTTTCGGTCCCTTGGAAGAAAAGCACAAAAGACAACCTTGACATAGAACAAGCCGCAAAAGTCCTGAATGAAGACCACTATGATTTGGATAAAGTAAAAGACAGGATCCTGGAATTTTTGGCGGTGAGAAAACTAAAGAAAGACACAAAAGGGCCTATCTTGTGCTTCATAGGTCCCCCGGGGGTCGGAAAAACATCATTAGGGCAGTCTATTGCCAGAGCTCTGGGCAGGAAATTCATACGCATGTCGCTGGGCGGAATCCGAGACGAAGCGGAAATAAGGGGACATAGGAGAACATATATAGGGGCTCTCCCCGGAAATATAATACAGGGTATAAGACGGGCAGGCACGAACAATCCCGTGTTTATGCTGGACGAAGTAGATAAAATAGGCATTGATTTCAGGGGAGACCCGGCATCCGCATTGCTTGAAGTGTTGGACCCGGAACAGAATCATTCTTTCAGTGACCATTATTTAGATGTTTCATTCGACCTTTCCAAAGTAATGTTCATCACTACCGCAAACATCTTAGACACCATCCCTCCGGCATTGTTGGACAGGATGGAAGTATTGGAACTGCCCGGTTATCCCCAAGAAGAAAAATTGATGATTGCCCAAAAATTCCTTCTTCCGCGCCAGATAAAAGAAAACGGACTCAGGGCGGAAGATTTAGAAATAACCGATTCTGCCATTAGTAAAATCATACGAGAGTATACTCGAGAAGCCGGCGTAAGAAATGTAGAAAGAGAAATCGCCAATATCTTGAGAAAAATCGCGAAAGAAACCGCAAAAGGCAAGAAGGGGCCTTTTAAAGTTAATGACAAGAATATTGCTTCTTATCTTGGTCCGGTAAAATTTTTCTCAGAAATGGCAGAACGCACATCCGAACCCGGGGTAGCAACGGGACTTGCATGGACACCTCAAGGCGGGGAAATCCTTTTTATAGAAGCGAATAAAATGAGCGGGAAGAAAGGACTTACCTTGACTGGTCAATTAGGGCAAACTATGCAAGAATCAGCAAAAGCTGCTCTGTCTTATGTGCGTTCTAAAGCCAAGAGACTGAAGATTGATGAAAATTTCTTCGAGAAAAACGATATACATATCCATGTCCCGCAAGGCGCCGTGCCTAAAGACGGGCCTTCGGCTGGAGTTGCTATGGCTACTTCTCTCGTGTCTCTACTAACCGGGAAACTGGTTAAATATGACGTGGCTATGACCGGGGAAATTACATTGAAAGGGAAAGTTTTACCTGTCGGCGGAATAAAAGAAAAAGTGCTCGCTGCCTCGCGTGCGCAGATAAAAGAGATAATTTTACCCGAAAAGAACGAGAAAGATTTGGAAGAACTGCCGAATCACATCAGAAAACAACTAAAATTTACATTCGTAAAAAACCTCGACGAAGTCTTAGCGCACGCCCTAAACAGAACACGGAAGCCAGAGAACAGAAAACAGAAATAATTTGTTATCTGATATCTGTCATCTGATTTCTGTTTTTTATCCCTTCCCCATTCCGGGCAACCTGCGATGACTCGCTTTTTTGGAACGCCATCTCAACTTATTTTTTTTCTGCTTGCGATTTCTGTTTTTTCTTCCCATTTTTTACCTCGCTCGATTTGAAGCGCTATTATAAGTAGTTAACCGCTCTATGTCAAAAATCATTTCTCATTACCTCAAAAATGTTTCATTCCTCAAGACGGATATGAATAAGAAAACTAAAAATTATTTCTTTTAACAATTAACAATGCCATACCCTTTAGGTGGGGTGCTGTTTTTCTATGAACAAAGAGAAAAATATCAGACAAAAAAGGGCCAGCCAAAAACCGTACAATATTTTTTTGCCGATGATAATCTGTTTTTCTATACTGCCGATTTTTAAAGGAGATGGATTTTTAAATATATAAAATATGGGCAAATCTCCGATTAATTCGAAACCCCTTTGCGAAAAATAATCCAAAATTTCAGAATCTTTTTGTGGGTCCAAATCTTTTAGGTGTATTACTAATTTCGAAACTGCTACTCTGTCAAAATCCAAAAACGGGTTCACCTCGCTAAACAATGCCGAAGCCGTTGGACGTTCGCTAAGCAGAGAAAACATAACACCCAAAGAATACATGTTGGAATAAATAACATCGTCCTTATCGGTATCCTCCTTGATAATAGCAATAACGGGGTTGTAAGTCTTGGCAGACCATATGCTAAAACTATGAGTTCGTTCGTTGAATACGTCTTTAACGGAATTAATAAAAAAAGAATCAAACAGAATAAACCTTTTTTCTTGTTTCGAATATAAAAAGGAAGGGCTGAGAAAGACAAAAAATATAAATAAACTCAAAAGAAGAACTACTTTTTTTTTAAGGTCCGGCATTTTTTCGAACAGATAATATATGGAATACGCCGCAAAAAACATTACTGGCAAAAACCCCTGGGAAGCAATAACCCTGTCCCTGTATCCCGGAAGCACATAAAAAATTGCGCTAAAAATCATTGATAAAAGAAACAATTTAACTATATCCCTTTTATCTTTAGAAACAATAGCCGCTACAATACCTAACATACACAAAGTAATTTCCACAAATTTCAACTCTAAGAACCAATTCCCATATAAGTTTTCACGGAAAGAAAAATATTTTATGTTATAAAACTGATGGAATATAAAGGGGGAAGCAACAATCAAAGACAATAAGTAATAAGCTGCCTTTTTACTATTCGATAATAGCGCCCATATAAAAAGCAGACTAAATTCAACATATCCTAAAATAGGATGCGTATAAAAACACAGTCCCAAAAATAAAGATGAAGCGAGAAATTTATTCTTTATAAAAGAATAAAAACTCAAACCCCAAAAAATAATGGAAATCGTCGCAGGGATATTATTAATCAAGGAATTAAAAAAACTATAATTTGAAAATATGAGCAACACAAAAATAAACCCGAAAAGAGATGAAATTAAATCCTTAAATATAAAATAAAAAACCAAACAAAATACTGGGACTATCAACACCGAAAACATTTTTGCAATTGCAATCCAGTCCACTCCTGCTCGGTGAATTATCTGTATTAAGGAATGATAAAACGGCGGATATAGGTTCGGCCTTCCTATCGGCGCGTCTTGCAATAGGTCCACAGAGGAAAATCCTTCCCAGTGTTCAATAGACCAAGCGGAATGAAGATGGAAATATTCATCCAAGAATTGGGGGTAATGGTAAGAATGGAAAACTTGCAGCAGTAAAATCATCCCGATAAGAACCAAGGAATACATATTCCAATCTAATTTTTTTTCCATAGGATTTTTATAAAATCGGGATATTAAATTTTATCATTTATTTAGGAAGATTTCGTGTTTTCAACAATGCCGCAATAAAAGAGCCCGCACATTCGCAAGGATGTGCGGGCTCCAAAACATCAAAACAACTTTACTAGCAATAATTACTATAGCCCAGCAGGCGTAGTAGTAATAGTTCCGACCTGGTCTATTTGTACAGTAATAGACGCTGCATCTCCCGTTCCCGTTACACTAGCAGTAAAAGCTGCCGTACCACCACCGGTAACAGTTGGAGCTGCAGTAAAATATTTATTTCCGGTCAGGTCAATCTGAGCAGATATATCTGCCCAGGCACCATATACACCATGCTCGGCAAAGTACACTCTTTGGGCCGTCCTTATAGAACCAACCAGAGCCTTACCTTCACTCGCTAACGCTCTTTGCACGTTTGACCTATAAAGCGGAACTGCAACTGCTGCCAAAATACCTACGATAATGACTACCACCATCAATTCAACTAGGGTAAAACCCTTTTTATTATACAGTAGTTTCCGCATTCTCTTTCACCTCCTCTCTGTTTAGGTCGGAATAAATCAACCCTATTCCCACCTTTCTCTTCCAGTGATGTAATTATACCCCAATTTGCAATAAAGTCAATACTGCACATATACCTAAAATATATCTTTAGGTTCAAAATCATGAATAGAAAGTGCTTGTTTATAGAAGGAAATACTACCCGTATAAAAATGTATTTACTACCCTTTTCTTTCTAAATTTAAAAGTGATAAAATGATTTTGGGTTATGAAATTCTCAAAATGAAAGGAGAAAAATAAATGATAAAAAAAGAACTTTTGAGAGGCATGACTCTCCTGTTATTAATTACTTTTCCCGTTCTATTTTTGGCTAATTTAAACTATGCTTTTGATGACAAGAGAGAAGAAAAAAGAAAACAAGAACTTGAAGAACTTCAAAAGCAATTTGAGTGGTGGCCAACCGACGCTCAACCTGGTCCCGTGCAAGACCCCGACCGCGGCGGTTATTGGTGGTGGCCCAAAGAACCCGGGAAAATAACCCCGTGGGGAAACCGAGGCTATGTATATGTTTACAAGATAATTTTCGATTATAAAGAGGAAGAGCTTCCGCCCGCCAAACCGCAAGAAATGAGACCTTCACTGCTCATAAAGAAAATAATAAGAAACGTTAAAGTTTATTTTGATTTTGATAAATCAGACCTCCGTGAAGATGCTATAGTCATTATCAAAGATGCAGTAAAAACTTTAGATAAGAATCCCGAATCAAGCATCTTGATTACCGGCAATTGCGATATCCGCGGACCCGAAGCATATAATGAAAAATTAGGCAGAAATCGAGCCGAAGCCGTTAAAAAATTCATGATTGACAACAATATTGCTGAAAAGCGAATAAAAATAGTAAGTCGCGGTAAACTTGACGCGGTTGCTCCGGTTACAGATATAGTAGGAATGCAGAAAGACCGGAATGCCCACTTCATGATAGCCGAAGTCCAAGAAGTAATGCTGCCGTCTGCCGGCAAAGCCCAAGAAATACAAGCAGAACAAATCGGAGAAGATACATTTCTGATAGAGAAGGAAGAAATAATAGAGTCGGAAATAAAAGTTTCCACAAAAGAATATGTGGTGAAAAAAGGCGATACGCTTTCCAAAATAGCCCACAAACAACTAGGAAAAGCATCCCGCTGGAAATATATTTATGAACTTAACAAAGACCGAATAAAAGACCCCAATAAACTAAAAGTAGGGCAAAAAATAATAATACCCATTGAATAAAACGGAGGAAGAAAAGATGCTGCATAGAGCCGTAATCGCAGTGCTCCTTATTTCGTTTTTAACAGGATGCGCTACCACAGCCCCACAAAACCAAAAACAGCAACTCAAAGAACAAGTAAACGAACTTCAGGAAAGGATACGTATCCTTGAAGGAGAATTACAGACAAAAGCACGAGAAATCAGCGAGTTGGAGAACGAACTTGAGAAAACCAGAAAAACAAAACAAACAGAAACCACGTATATAGAACAACTATCAATCAGGCAAATCCAGACAGCATTAAAAAATGCTAACTTTTATAAAGGTGCGGTTGACGGTAAGTTGGGAAAGCAGACAAAATCTGCCATAAAACAGTTTCAGAAAGCAAATGGGCTTAAAGCAGACGGCATTGTAGGCAGGAGAACTACGATAGAATTAAACAAATATTTAAATAAATAATAAAAATGTTTAATTCAATATCAGCGCTCAAATATCAAAAAAATTCTATTGTTAGCAAAGAAATTGTCAAGAAAAATGCTGGAACCGTTACATTATTCGCTTTTGATAAGGGACAAGGATTGAGTGAACACACGGCACCTTTCGACGCCTTGGTTTATATAGTTGACGGTGCCGCTGAGATTACCGTTTCCGGCAAACCACATACGGTAAAAAAAGGCGAAATGACAATTATGCCTGCAAATAAACCTCATGCGGTAAAAGCCAACAAAAGATTCAAAATGCTTCTGGTTATGATAAAAGCCTAAATAAAAACCCATGAAAAATCACAATTTCTTTGCGGTATTATTAGAGGCAACTATAGAATTATGGCAAATCTTATTAGAAAGGAGAGAATATGACCACAATAGAAGCTTTAAAATTGGCCTTAGCAAAAGAGGAAGCATCTATAAAACTCTATAAGAGCCTTGCTTTGAATAATCCTGCGATAAAAGAACTTTTATATATACTCCTAAATGAGGAAGAAAGACACAAAAAACTTATAGAAGAAAAAATTGCAAAATTAATGAGAGGCTGACGTATAAATTGCAGTATGAATAAAAAATATTTCTTTACTATAATATTTTTTATATCTCTGTTTACCATAATACAGGGACAAGGAGGTGAGAATATGAAAATAACAAGCCCAGAGTTTCAAAACAATCAGTTAATGCCTGCCAAATTCACCTGCGACGGAGAAAACATAAATCCTGCGCTTAATATCGCGGGTATCCCCGACGGTACGAAAAGTTTGGCATTGATTATGGACGACCCGGATGCAGTAAGCGGCACTTTCGTGCATTGGGTTGTTTTCAATATATCCGTAACCTCAAAAATCGCAGAGAATAGTGTGCCGGGAAAACAGGGAAATAATAGTGTAGGCATGAAAAAATATCAAAGCCCCTGCCCGCCTTCCGGAACGCACCGCTATTTCTTCAAAGTATATGCGCTGGATACAATATTAAACCTGAACGAAGGAATAACCAAAGCCCGATTAGAACAAGAAATGGCAGGACATATCCTGGACAAAGCGGAATTGATCGGGTTGTATAAAAGAAGATAAAATAATAATATGTATTTCAAAACTGGAGGAGAAAAATGAAAAAATTGGGTATAGTTATTATAGTTATAGTAATTTTATTGGTCGGTATTGTTCTTGCCAGAGACGTAATAGCCAAAAATGCGGTATCGACAGGTGTCAAAGTAATGACCGGACTAAATTTAAACATCGGAAGCATAAACGTGGGAATATTTAAAAGTGCAATCGGCATAAAAAATTTAAAGTTGCAAAATCCGAGTGGGTTCGAGGACAAACTTATGGTAGATATGCCAGAAATTTATGTAGATTATGACTTGGGCGCTATTTTAAACAAACAAGTTCATCTTGAAGAGGTAAAAATAAATTTGAAAGAATTTACAGTCGTAAAAAACGCAAAAGGAGAACTTAATCTTGATTCTTTGAAAGTCGTTCAAGAAAAAAAGACGCCTCCCTCGGAGGAAAAGAGAGAAAAGGGGGAATTTAAAATCGACGTGCTCCAGTTGAAGATAAGTAAAGTTGTATTCAAGGATTATTCTCAGGGAAAATCGCCTAAAACAATGGAATTTGACCTAAATCTTGATGAGCGCTATGAAAATATAATCGATGCCAATAAACTCATAAGCTTGATTGTAACAAGAGCACTCATGAATACCACAATCTCAAAACTTGCTAATTTCGATTTAGGACCGCTGCAAAAAGAAGCGGGGGAAATACTTGAGGGCGCAACTAAAGCCGCAAAGGAAGCTACGGAAAAAGCCGCGGAGCAAATAAAAAATATTATTCCGTTCAAAAAATAATTTTAAAAATCAACAACAAGGGAGGTGATTTTACGCAATGAAAAAATATATGGCAGTTTTTACAGTGATCTGTTTAATGTTTGCGTTGGGCTTGAGGGGATGTTCAAAGAAAGCCGAATCTAGCAGCAACGCGATAGAAAAATCAAAATCGATGAAGACAACAGAAGAGCAAATCAACTATCTGATAGGGCAAGCAAATGCTTTCTATAACTCGAAAGATTTTCAAAACGCTG
>JAQURI010000041.1 GCA_028715665.1 Candidatus Ratteibacteria bacterium | reverse complement strand
CATGTAATGAAAGGTTATTATAAAAATCCCGAAAAAACGGCGGAAGTATTGCGCGATGGTTGGTTTTATACGGGTGATATAGGTTATTTTGACGATGATGGTTTTCTCTATATATCGGGAAGAAGTAAAAATCTTATAGTATTGGGAGCAGGCAAAAAAGTATTCCCCGAGGAAGTTGAGGAAGTGATGTCTGCAAGTATATATATTAAAGAAATATGCGTATTAGGCCGAATTTCTAAAATAGGGATTAGAAAAGGTTGTGAGGAGGTTTATGCTGTAGTAGTTCCCAATTTGGATAGCTTTTCTAAAGAAGAACGAGGAAATAACGAGATAATAAGAACTAAAATTTCCGAAGAAATCTCTCGTTTGGGAGAAAAATTAGCTGATTATAAAAGAATAATGGATTTTGAAATCTGGGAGGAAGAATTACCCAAAACCTCCACGCGTAAAATTAAAAGAAAAATTCTTTTGGAAATGGTTTCCCAAGGATTGAAAAAATCATATGAAAACTAAAAGTTTTTTGATTAGTTTTTTAAAATAGGAGGAGATTATGATTCCTGAAGATATTAAAAAGCAGTTTGATGGCATTGAAAGATTATTGTCCGATTTACAGAAAAGAATAGAAAGGATGGAGTTACTGATTGCCGATAAAGAAGTAAAACCAGCAACGAAAACATTGGAAGATATGAGGGAAACGGATTCTATTGGAGCTCCTATAAGGGTGCCGCCTGTTAGAAAAGAGGAAGCCGTTGTTAGAGAAAAAGGGCCCGATGTGGAATTGATTTTCGGCAAAAATTGGCTGAATAAAATAGGCATTGTTATTTTGACATTAGGCGTAGGATTTTTGATTAGTTATACATTTAAATATTTCGGGCCCGTAATGAAAATCGGATTTGGCTATTTGGTGAGCGCTATTTTATTTTTCTTGGGGTTTAGATTGGAGGCAAAAGAAAAATTCGTCAATTTTGGCCGTGTCCTTTTAGGCGGCGGATGGGCTTTAGTTTATTTTACGACTTACGCGATGCACCATTTTGATGCTTCCCGAATTATCCAGAGCCAGATAGTTGATTTGATTTTTTTGGCTGCTGTGGTTATTGGCATGATGATTCACGTTTTGAAATATAAATCCGAAAATATGATGTCTTTAACGCTTTTTATCGCATATTTAACAGCGACATTGGGACAGATAACGGGTTTTACGATTATCAGTTGTATGTTGTTGTCAGTTGTGATTCTTTTCTTGGTTTATAATTTCAAATGGGTGAAAACATTTATTTTGGGAATTATTCTCACCTATGCTATCCATTACATCTGGGTCATGCCTAATGTTGCCGCTTCAATCAAACAAACAAGCCTTTTAGGCATAAAAACTGCTGATTATCATCTTCTAATGAATTTAATTTTCTTGACGGTATATTGGCTGATTTTTTTAGCGGGGGCTCATATTGCCAGGACATTTAAAGATTTGGAATTGAATAAAATTCTTTCCGCGATTAATTTCGGCAATATCGCCTTATATAGTATCCTTTCTTATCCTTTGATTCTTAAACTTTTTTACAATCAACGCTTTGCGTGGGTTCTAATCATGGGGCTTATATATTTGTTTTTATCTTTGGCGATGAGAAAAATCGGGCGGGAAAAGTTATATATAAGCGATATTGTAGCTGCCGTATTTCTTATAACCATTTCAGTGCCTCTCAAATTTTTACCAACTTCGACTTTACTTATATGGTTAATCGAGGTCCCTTTTTTACTATTTGTCGGAATATATTTTAAAGACAGAATATTCCGTTATCTTAGTTATGCTTTATCTATCTGCGTTGCTTTCTGGTTGATTTTTCTGTCGTGCTTCGAAAAAATGGCGGACGTAAATTTTTTTGGTTTGATTTGGACATGGCAGGAATTTATGCTTCTGTGGGCAACTGTCTCGATGGCGGTAAGTTTTTGCCTCATACAACGCACAAAAAACAGTTTAAAGTTAGATAAAAGCGAAGAAGGAATAGACCATGTTTTTTCTGCGGCTTCATGGATTTATCTTACACTCTTGATTTTATCTATTGTAGAACAGCCGTGGATATCTATTGCCTTATCAGTGGAAGCGCTTGTATTGTTGGGATTAAACGTCGCATTGCAGTTAAAACGTTTTCGAGTATATATTTATTTGGTTTTACTGATTGCGGCGTTAATTTTTATAATTGAAGGAATTAGTGTTCATTCGGTCTTTTTGAAGTGGGGTATTATCAGCATTAATGTTTTTGTATTTTTTGCAATTTATTTTTCTATGAAGTGTCTTCAGCAAAGCAAAAAAATTATTTTGCTTTTTGAAAAGGAAGAACAGATTGCTTTTTGGGGAGGCGTAATATTATTGACATATACAATATTTCAATATTCCAACCAGAAGTGGATTTCATTAAGTTTGGGCATTGCAAGCGTTTTGATAATTTTAATGGGAATTCTGGATAAGAATAAAATAGAACGTTTAGGCGGTTTAGTAATGCTTATGCTAACATTATGGAGAGTTGTTTTTATAGATTTGGGAAGAGTGGATATGATATTTAAAATTATTACTTTTATTGTGCTTGGGGTTTTGTTTGTCGCAGTATCTTATCTTTATAATCGTTATAATACGGATATTAGTCAAGGTAAAGGTAAAGCATTTCAGGATATAAATAAAATAGAAAAATAATATGCGAAAGACCAGTAATCTCAAAAGATATCCGCTCTCCGGCATAAATTCATGGCCGGAAGACGACCGTCCCCGCGAAAAACTTCTGAAAAACGGCGAACATAATTTGTCCAGCACCGAACTTTTGGCCATCCTTTTGAGGACTGGCGTAAAAGGGAACAGCGCTATAGATTTGGCGAGAAAAATCCTGAAGAGATTCAAAACTTTCAGAAACATGTCTCATACGGACATATCGGCGTGGGACGAATTTAAAGGAGTGGGAAAAGCGAAGATAGCGCAGATAAGAGCGGCTATAGAAATCGGGCGAAGATTCAGGGAGGACGAGATAAAAGAGAGCGGAACAAAAATAAAATCTTCAAAAGACGCGGCTGCTATCCTAATGCCCCGAATGAGGGATTTGAAATATGAGGTTTTTAAAGTTCTTTTGCTTAATTCCCAAAACTCTATAATAGATATAGCTGAAATCGAACAGGGGACCGTAAACGAAGCAAACCCCATAATAAGGGAAATTTTGCATAAAGCAATCGAAAATTTTGCTTCGTCCGTTATTTGTTTTCATAATCATCCTTCCGGCGACCCCAAACCGAGCGAAGAAGACAAAAATTTTACAAAACAACTTGTCCAAGCAGGTAATATCCTTAATATAAAAGCCGTTGACCATATAATAATAGGCAACGATGCGTATTTCAGTTTTGCGGATGAGAGGCTGATATAATTTTTGCGGTGTAAAAACCCGTCAAATATTCGGTATCAAAAATTTTTGTTTGTGATATAATCTCCACAGGATTTTAGATGTAAAACCAATCCCTTTTTTAAGGGACAAATAACAAAGGAGGGAATTATGAAAATTTTAACGGGCGTAGTATTATTGGCTTTGGTTTTAGTATTTTCGGGTTGCGCTACCATGAAATCTTCTGTCAGCAGTAAGAGTTTACAAGATGAGGTCGACCGGTTAGAACAAGAAAACGAAATGCTTGCAATGCAGAGAGATGCGTATAAGGTAAGTATCGAACGATTATCTCAGGAAACAAAAACCAAATTGGAGGATTTACAAAATTCTCTTGCTCAAGAAAAGCAAAAAACCATGGAATTAGAGACAAAAATTGCGACTCTATCAAGCGAATTACAGTCTTTTAAAGGGATAGATACGACGAAAGCGAAACCCGCGATTGTGACAGATGATTTTACTAAGAAAGTCCAGTTGGCGCTATACACTGCAGGTTTTGACCCCGGCAAAATCGACGGAAAAATGGGCACCCAGACAATTCAAGCCATAAAGAATTTTCAGGAAGCCAATGGATTAAAGGTCGATGGCATTGTGGGTAAAGAAACTTGGGACATATTGCAAAAATATCTCGAGATGAAATAAATTATGATTAAAAAATTTTTGATTTTTTTGATTATACAGGGGTTAATCTTAAATTTTCCTTTAGGAATATTCAGCGCTTCCGTTCATGTGCCGGGCAGACCTTTACTCGGCACGCAGGTTAGTTCAATGCCTCCCGCAAATATCGCCATCGAAGGAGATTTTGTCGTAGACAGAAAATTGCAAAAAGATGCTCAAATCACCCGCGCCAATTGGGCTACTTTGAAAGCTACTGGGATATTTATGGATGACAAGGTTCAGCCATATATTTTGTTTGGGGCTTTGCTTGACGGAGAAATTAAGCAAGAAGTTAATAACGTAGATATAAAATATATAACGGAAGACGCCTTTGCTTGGGGAGCAGGAACAACTATTCTGCTTTATGAAATAACCGACACCCTGGGCTTAGGATTGGATGTCAAATACCGCCAAACAAGCCCCGCTGTAAACAAGGTCAAAATCGACGATGTAAGTTTTTCAGAAAGCGATGACGGAGTAGATTTGAACTGCCAATATCAAGAATGGCAGGCGGCTTTGGGTTTATGTGGCATTACGGAAAATTTTATCGGATACGGCGGAATAAAATATTCCGATGTGAAAACCTTGCTAAAGGCGAAAGCGGGCAATATGGATACTAAAAAAACACTAAGCGGCGCCAATAAACTCGGAGTTTTTTTAGGTTGCGAATTTATATTGTCTGATAATACGACTTTGGGATTTGAGGGCAGATTTATAGACGAGCAAGCGTATTCAATGTTTGTGACAGTCCATTTTTAATCGGAGCGCAGAAATCCCCATCCCTACATAACGGCGGGACGGAGATGAATGCCTGTCTGCTTTACAGGCGGACGTGACGGGCAGGTAGCACAGGGAGATTCATTAACGGAATACTTGACAAAATAGAAGACTGTGTTATACAATTTACTTTAAAGTTATTAAAGGATGTAGTTAAATTTGTGTCAGTAAGAATTAGTGACGGAAGTAATCAGGTTGTTTGCTTTTACGGTGAGCAGAAGAATATAGAAATTATCCGTGAGGGAATGTCCCCCTGTTTTTACTAGACGAGGGGATAGTTTCTCTTACGGTATTTTTTTATGAAGAGGAGGTGATAAAAGTGGCAGTAGGAACAGTAAAATGGTTCAACGAAAAGAAAGGGTATGGTTTTATTACCCCTGAAGACGGAAGCGAAGATTGTTTTGTGCACTATAGTGCGATTCAAGGCGCCGGGTTCAGAACATTAAGAGAAGGCGACAAAGTCGAATTTGAAGTTACCAAAGGCGAAAAAGGTCCGCAAGCTTCTAATGTGAAACTAGCTTCAGAATAAAAACTAACAGCGCTCTCCCGTGATGAGAAATGATTTTAATAGTAAGTGTGGGGTTTCTGTTCTGGAATCATACATTTATCTAAGAATAATTTAATTTTTTAGATATCGTGTTCCAACGGGCTTTAGAAGAAAATACCTCTTTAGTCAAAACCTCAAAATTCTTTAAATCTCCCAACTCTTCTACGGAAAATTTGACAGTTGTTTTAGTGTTTAAGTAGAATATGTTACAGGGGCAGTAGCTCAGCTGGGAGAGCGCATCCCTCGCATGGATGAGGTCGCCGGTTCAATCCCGGTCTGCTCCACTATAATATTTTCTTTGAAAGAAGATTGTATTTCTTAATTGTTTAACTGGGAGAGCGTCCCGACGTTACGTCGGGAAGGCCGGGAGTTCAAATCTCCTCTGCTCCACCCAAAAATAATCTCGTGTTTAGAATTCTACGCAAATACTTCAGGAAATGTTTAAATCTGATCTATCCTCTCAAATGTGTTGTTTGTAATTCAGTCATTTCTGCAGAAGAAATAAAGAACGAATATATTTGTCGGGGCTGTTTTAAAAAAATAAAATTTATTACGTGCTCAGTATGCAAAAAATGCGGCAGACCTTCCAACTCTGCCATTTGTTTGTATTGCAGCAAAAAACCCGAAATTTTTTTCGACAGAGCTTTTCCTGTTGCGATATATGAAAACGTTTTGAGAGAATTGATACACCTTTTTAAGTACAAAAAAAACGATTATTTGGATAAATTCTTAGCTGGGTTTCTTATAGAAAAAATACTTAGAGGCGATGATTTGAAAAATGCCGATTTCATCGTCCCCGTTCCAATGCATATGTTCGATAAATTCAAAAGGGGCTATAACCAGACCGAACTTTTAGCCTGCCAGGTAAGTAAAATAGTCGGCATACCGATGTTATCCGACAGGTTGATAAAACACAAAAGGATTCCATCCCAGACCGCTCTTTCCACGGAAGAAAGGTTTAAAAATGTGAAAGATGCGTTCACCATAAAGAATTCTAAAATCCTTGAGGGCAAGACGATTCTCCTTATAGACGATATTTTCACCACCGGTGCGACTTTGAACGAATGCTCTAAAATACTTCGCAGAGCGAAAGTGAGACATGTAAATGCTTTAACTTTGGCTTGTGTTTGTGAGGTTTGACACTACTTGTTTTCAAAACTATAATTCCTGCTTATTAAAAAGGGAACAATATGCTTATAGAAGTCATAGACAGAGATTTGATTATTTCCGAACTGCGCTGTAAGGATAAAGAAGGCGTTATTAGAGAAATGGCTTCCAAATTCAGCCAGGCGGGTGTGATACAAAACGAGGATTCTTTCATAAATGCTATAAGAACGAGAGAAAACATAGAAAGCACTGCTATCGGGGGCGGAATAGCTATACCTCATGCGCGTTCCGATACGGTAGAAAAATTGGTTGTCGCATTGGGTAGGTCTTCGGAAGGGGTGGATTTTGCGTCTTTAGACGGCAAACCGGTCCATCTCATATTTATGATAGGTTGTTCCAGCAGTGAAACAAAGACATATCTTCAGGTTTTGGCAAGAATAGCGCGGCTTTGCAAGAACAAGAAGATGAGAGAAAGCCTGATGAGCGCTAAAAATGTGGACGCTATACTGTGTTTTTTGAAGGGTTTCGATATCGGTTCGGACAAACCGGAACCGGTAAAATTAAAAGATGGTAGAATGATATATCCCAGTATTAATTTTTCCAAGAAGTAAACCACCCCGCCACCGGAGAGTGAGGCGTTTTTGGTGGGGTGGTAAAATAATACAATATCTGTGTCTGTTTTTGTCCCAAGGCTTTAACGTCAAAAAATATGATTATAGTGACCGGCGGAGCAGGTTTTATAGGTAGTTCTATCGTATGGGGTCTTAATTTAAAAGGGCGCAATCAGATTTTGATTGTTGACCTGCTCGACAATAGCAAAAAATGGCAGAACCTTGCTCATTTAAAGTTTTTAGATTCTATTGATAGGGATAAATTTATTGAAAAACTTTCAACAGGACGATTAAACAATAAAATAGAAGGTATCATACATATGGGCGCAGAAAGTTCCACTACCGTATCCGATATTGATTACTTGATGGAGAACAACTGCGAGTATACAAAGAGATTAGCCGCATGGTGCGTCGAAAATAACAAAAGATTCGTATATGCTTCTTCAGCAGCTACGTACGGAAACGGTAAAAATGGTTTTTCTGACGAACATTCAAAACTCGGACAATTAAAGCCTTTAAACCCGTACGCTCATTCCAAACATTCTTTTGATTTGTGGGCTTATAAAGAGGGATTATTGGAAAAAATCGCCGGGTTAAAATATTTTAATTGTTTCGGCCCCAATGAATATCATAAAGCAGGTATGAGGAGCATAGCATTAAAAGCGTTCGAGCAGATAAGACGGGACGGAAAAGTCAAACTTTTCAAGTCCTATAGTCCAAAATATAAGGACGGGGAACAGTTAAGGGATTTCGTGTATATCAAAGACGCGATAGATATGACATTGTTTATATTCGAGAATGGCAAGGCAAACGGAATTTTCAATGTCGGCACTGGAAGAGCAAAAACTTTCAATGAACTGGTGGAATCGGTTTTCGAATCTATGGGCAAGCCCGTCAATATAGAGTATATAGATATGCCCTCTTCTCTCGAAGACAAATATCAGTATTTTACTCAAGCTGATATGGCTAAAATGAAAAAAACAGGATATAAGAATAAAATTCATACCCTTCAAGAATCTGTCTGTGACTATGTAAAAAATTATCTTTTAAAAGGCAACCTCTGTCTTGGGAACGAAGCAAATAACATAGGGTGATTATGCAACGTCCGAAAAGATTTATATTATATTCGATTATCGGCGCGCTCGGATTGGGGATTATTGTTTTGACAATAATCTCTATTACCGAATACAGCGCTTCAAAAAATGTTCTTTCTTCTTTAGCAAAGTTAAAACAGCAAACCGCCAGTTTGCAATCTAAATTCGATGAAACGGAAGAAGTCCGATTGCGTTTGGAAATGGAGAACAAACAACTTAGGGCGGTGGTTGAGACTCTGAATGAATTTCAGATATCGGATGAAAAATCAGTTGAAAATAAAGGAACTAAAGGGGAGTTGAAAGAGCATTCGGACGATTATAAATCGTTGAAAGAAGAATATGACTTATTGCAGGAAGCGTATAACGAACTTCTAAAAGAACAATTTATGGAGCCGGAACCGTCACCGCAGAGACGGGGAAGGGAATTCACGCCTGAACAGATGGAAAATTTTGCTGCCGCAATGCGAGAGAGGACTTATTCGGTAATGGATAGCCGCATATCTCAGGCAAAAACGGAGTATGAGGCAGGAATATTAACGGAAATAAGAGATGTCTCCATTAATTTATTCGACCTGCAGGACAAGATGAGAATTGCATCCGATGAAGAGCGGGAAGCATTAAGACAAACAATTGCCGAAGAAATTAATGCACTTACGGGATTATATAGCGAATATAATTCTTATCAATGGGAAACGCTTGCCGAAAAATTCAAAATCGAAAATGTAGAAGAGTTTACAAAACAAGTCCATGAATTGATGCGGAACATGCAATTCCCTATGTTCGGCGGATGGATGTCGCAACAGAGAAGAGAATAGCCGGGAAAACTCAAATAGCGATAATGCCAAATCCGTTACATTATGTTACAATTCCGAAAATGTAGGGAATGCCCCTCTTTTTAAACAAATAAAAAACGTTTTATGTCGAGAGTTTACGCTGGAAAGCAAGGTTATCAAGGGTGCTTCAAATGTTTGATAACGATATTTATTATGATTTTCTTGTTGACGGGATGCGCCTCTTCGCGCATGAGAAGTGCTGTCGATAAGGAGGTGTATAAAATACTGGAAAAGAAAACAAAAGAAATCACCCAGGAAAAAATTTCATGGGATATCGATTCTAAAAAAGATAAAGAGTTGCCGGACACAGCAGTCCCGTTGACCCTCAAAGATGCTCTTATTATAGCTGCCAAAAATAACCGCGATTATCAGACCGCCAAAGAAGATGTTTATCTTCGGACTTTGTCTTTGATTTCGCGCAGGCATGATTTTCATTTTAGATACGGAGTGGACGGCTCGGCAATGTGGACAAAAGACGAAAACACAGATGCGGAAAATCTAAGTGCCGATTTGAACTTGAATCTTGTAAAGTGGCTTTCTCAGGGCACTCAGATTTCGCTGAACGCAGCTGAAGAATATTTCCAAAATATTGCCGAAGACGGCGACGAGAGTTTCCAGACGGTTGTCGGCTTGAATATCCTGCAGCCGCTTTTCAGGGGCGCGGGCAGAAGCATTGCGCAGGCGGATTTGATTCAGGCTGAAAGAGATGTCGTTTATCAGATAAGGGCGTTCTTAAAATACCAACGAGATTTTTCCGTAAACGTTGCAGACAGATATTACACTCTTTTGGAAACAAAAAACAACCTCGAAAATTACCGCACAAATTACACTTATTTAAAACAAACAAGAGAGAGGATAGAAATGCTTTCCGAAGCCGGAAGGGCAACTCCTATGGAGGTTGACCAGACAAGACAGGACGAATACAGGGCAAATCAAAATTGGATTAGAGCAAATAATGATTATCAGCGACTTTTGGATGAATTCAAAGTATTTTTGGGGTTGTCTCCTGACGTGGATATCACAGTCGAAGAAAAAGGATTGGAAAGGTTTTTGGATAAAGGCATATCACAAATAAAAGTCGACCCTGCCGATTCTATAAAATTGGCCCTTGAAAAACGGCTTGATTTGCTTACCTCCCGCGACCAATTGGAAGACAGCAAAAGAAATGCGGATGTAGCTTTGAATGCTTTAAGAACACAACTCGATTTGACGCTCGGCGTTGAAAGACGTTCGCTTTTAGAAGATAAACCTTCTTTTGATTTAGAAGAACCCTATTATACGGCGGGACTAAATTGGGAACTTCCCGTAAATAAAGTAGAGGAAAGAAATAGTTATGTGCAGGCCTTGATTAATTTGGACAGGGCAAAACGCGATGCGGAAAATACCGAAGATTCCATAAAACTCGGAATTCTTAATCTATGCAGGAATTTGGAAGAAGCTTATCAAAGTTATCTGATTCAGGAAAAGAGCCTTGAACTTGCGCAAAAAAGGGTTGAAGGGACCGATCTATTGCTTCAGGCGGGCAGGGCGACCGCAAGGGATTTACTCGAAGCCCAGGAATCGTATCTTGACTCAAAGAATTCTTTATCAAGCGCAATTGTAAACTATTTGGTTTCTTATCTGGAATTTTTAAGAGACACCGAGACTTTAGAGATTGATGAAAGTGGAGTATGGAAAGGAGACCTCTATGAAAAAATCAGTGGCGAAGGCAGCTAAGTCCCATATCCGTTCGTTTTTTAAAATAGCGCTTCAAGGTAAAAACAAATTCCTTATAATAGGAGGAATTTCTTTGCTATGTTTGCTCCTAATTGTTAACGGATTTATTCAGGGAAGAAAAAAAATCGGAGAGTTAATTACTTATGAAGTAAAAAGAGAAGACCTGGTTATATCCGTTATAGAAGGCGGAAATCTAAAAGCTCTGCGTTTTCAGAGAATTATTAATGAAGTCCCGGGTC
>JAQURI010000040.1 GCA_028715665.1 Candidatus Ratteibacteria bacterium | reverse complement strand
TTACCATTGTAGAAGGCATAACAAGAGCGAATTATATCCCAAGTAGTTTTTTGGGGCTGTTATACAGCAGACTTTTGGCGATATCCAAAGCCGTTTGCGTGCTTATGATTTTTTCATTTACGTATTCTTCCAAAATATCGCTTAAAGCATGTTTATACATATCGATTTTTGCTCCTATTAGTTCTGCCGTGTAAGCATCGGAATACTGTCCTATCATTTTTGTATAAGGTGTAAGACTTAAACGGTTTTTTAAATTTATTTTGACGGATTCGTAAGTATTTTCGAACCACCAGTGTCCGGAAGCATAAACATTCGGAAATATCCTGGCGTAAACCGCAAGTTCCTTGTCTTCGTTTGAAGAAAGAACTGAAATAGGGTAATTTACTTTAGAATATTTATTCAAGATATATTTAAGCCCTAAAAGGGTGCCGTTAGGCTGAAATATATCTTTGCCGCCGGGAATGCCTTTCTCGTAAACATCTCTTTCTACTCCGACCATCAACTGAAACAGGAGTTTATTTTTTTCGCATAAACTCGAAAGAAAATCGAGCATATGAGCTTTAAATTTCAGTGTGTTGGATGGCTTATTTTTGACAATTGCGTTAAAATTTTCTTCAGCTTCTCTTTTTCCCACATACATTGTCATAGGGTTTGAATCCAATGAGACCGCGAAGGATTTTGCTCCTTTTTTCATGAAATAAGACACTCTCTTTATAATTGCATTTTCATAGTCTTTAAGGACGCATATTCCGCTTCCAACCGATTTTTCAAGGTTTTTTATGGTATTTCTATCGGCAGTTAAAAGCGAATCTACTCTGAAAGTGGGGACAAAGAGTTGTTTGCTTTTTTTGTTTTTATATTTTTCTATGCCGTCCAAGTTTTCCCATGGAAGATTTGTAGTCGATATCATTTCTATGTTTGAAAGTTTGCAAATTTCCTCCAATCTCTCGGGATTTTTACTTTTTTCTCCCACCTGTTTGTAAAAAACTGCCCAGTTTTTGGAATTTATCTGCTCATGCGGGAAATCAAATAATTTTTGAGATAAATCCATCAACCATGAGTAGGGTTGGGTCGTTTGCATACAGGTGAAGTATTTCGAAAGTTTTTCCGTCTTTTCTTTATCGGAAGGTCTTTCAGATTCGATTATTGCGCCCGGCATACCCTGGCTGTGAGCCATTTCCGTAAAATAATGGTAGCTTAATATTTGCCATGCATTTTTTGCGAAAGGGCCTTTAAAATCTACATGGGTGTGAATGTCCACTATAGGAATTTTATGTATTTGTTCGTATATCCGTTTAGCGATATTCATTTTGGATTTAGGTTCCTTTTGCTGTTATAATCCATTTTAGCAAAAAGGCAACGGCTATGGAAATTTAAGCTTTGTGATTTCCGAAAATAGCAAATAACGATTCTTAAGAAATGTTGGAATATATATTATATTTATGCGCCCATTTTCTGGCTGTTTCTTTTCCTACGCCTCTTAAATACTGGATAGGGTTAAGAGTTTCGGATATGTATTTCTTATTTCATAACAAAAACAGAAAAGCAGTCCTTTCCAATTTCGATAAAATACCACTGGGAAAAAACAAGCATGAAGCGGCAAGAACCATGTTTCATAATTTTTCGAAATCGTTGGCAGATTTTTTGTTCATTTCGCAACTTGATAAAAACAATTGGAGAAATTGGGTAAAAACTATAGACGAAAAAAAATTCGACGAAGCTTACAGGCAAAAAAAGGGGGTTATTGCGCTGACGGCGCATATCGGTAATTGGGAATTGGGCGGAATAATCCTGTCTCTTATGGGTTATCCGATTTCCGCAATAGTTCTGCCGCAAAAAAACAGAGCTGTGAACGATATATTTTTTAAACAACGTTTAGAAAAAGGACTTAAGCCGATATTTCTTGGGCAAAGTCTGATAGAAGGGGTCCGGAAGTTAAGAAAGGGCGAGGTTTTGGCGATAGTTGGGGATAGAAATATCGGCTTTTCAAAAAGTATTAGAGATAAAACTCCAAACAAGACTATGGGTGTGGAAGTAAATTTTTTCGGCAGAAAAGTGTATTTCCCGAAAGGGCCCGCAATTTTAGCATATTGGACTCAAGCGTTAATACTTCCCGGTTTTACTGTAAGAGATAACGATGATAAATATACGCTCTATTTCGAAAATCCAATACAAATCGAAAGGTGTAAAAACAAGGAGGAATTTATCAAAATAAACACACAAAAGATAGCTTCCGTGATAGAAAAATATGTTCGACATTATCCCGAGCAGTGGTGTGTTTTCGAGGAAGTATGGCAGGAATAATAACGGATATACGATAGAAATACATCGTAGACAGACAATGTATTTCCATGCATTTCTATATATTTCAATTGTATTTCAGTTTAAATTTTTATGAATATTATGAAAATCTATGTTTTAATACCCGCTTACAACGAGAGCGGGAGAATAGGCCGATTGGTTTCCCAGATACAAAAACTGGATAGCGTTTCTAAGATTATCGTGATTGATGACGGGTCTAATGATTCTACCCGTGAAGAAGCCGAAAGAGCTGGGGCGGTTGTTTTAAAACATGAAAAAAACAAAGGAAAGGGCGCAGCGCTACGAACAGGTTTTTCTTATATAAAAAAGCAAGATTGCGATGCGGTCATTACTTTGGATGGTGACGGACAGCATAAATATAATGAAATCCCTAATTTTATAGAGGAGTATAAAAAGGGAAACACTGATGTCGTAGTCGGTTCAAGGATGATGAAATGCAGAAATATGCCTTTTATACGATATATTACGAATCGTTTTACTTCTTTTATTACTTCTCTTTTATGCAGATACAGTGTTTCCGATAGCCAATCAGGTTTTCGGCTCATATCAACCGAAGTGCTCAAGAGAATAGAACTCTCTACTTCCAATTTCGAAATAGAATCCGAAATAATAATCAAAGCGGCGCGAAAAGGTTTCAAAATTAAGGAAATTCCCGTTTCTACTGTTTATCTTGCGGATTCCACTAAAAGAAGCAAAATCAATCCGTTTGTAGATGCTTTGAGGTTTTTCAGGTTCGTCTTTAAAAACTTATCATAATCGGAATACTGATGCTTGACGAAACAGATTATAAATCGTTGCGGGAGAATATGGTCGATTGTCAGATAAAAGCCCGGGGCATAAATGGCGAAAAAGTTTTAAAGGCAATGAGAGAAATCCCCAGACATCTTTTTATCCCTGAACAGCAGAGAAGTTATGCTTATGAGGATTTTCCCGTGCCTATAGGAGAAGGGCAAACTATTTCTCAACCGCATATAGTGGCTTTGATGACGGAAATGCTCCAGCTTAAGGGGCATGAGAAAGTTTTGGAAATCGGAACCGGTTCTGGTTATCAGTCGGCTATTTTAAGTAAAATAGCAAAAGAAGTTTACACCGTAGAAAAAATAGAATATCTTGCTTTAAAAGCCGAAAAAATATTTAAAATATTGGGATATAACAACATAAAAGTGAAAATAGGCGACGGTACCGAGGGCTGGAGCGAACATGCTCCTTATGATGGTATTATAATAACGGCGGGTTCGCCCAAAATTCCCGAACCCTTGATCGAACAGATTTCGGAAGACGGCAGGCTTGTTATACCGATAGGAGATGCTTTTTCCCAGGATTTGACTGTTGCGCAGAAAATAAAAGGCAAATTAACTAAAAGAATTATTTGCGGATGCATCTTCGTGCCTTTGATAGGAAAACACGCATGGGAAAAATAAAAAAAAGATATAAAATAGAAATACGGTGGAAATAAATAGAAATACGCAGTAAAAGAAACAATTTATATCAATATATTTCTATATATTCCAAGTGTATTATTATGATAGAAAATATAATTAGAGCGTTACAGGGATTGCCAACGGAGTTGGTCGTGATAATTATTTCCGCATTGCCCATATCGGAACTTAGGGGCGGGATACCTTTAGGCATGGCTTTATATGGCTTTTCAGCGGTCAAGAGTTTCTGGTTAGCAGTCATCGGCAACTTTATCCCCGTAATACCTTTGCTTCTTTTGTTTAAACCCGTCAGGGAATTTTTGAACAAATGGAAACCCCTTAAAACATTCTTCGATTGGTTTTGCGAAAGGACAAAGAGGAACGCAAAAGTTGTCGAAAAATACGAAGCAATAGGGCTTGCGCTTTTTGTCGCGGTTCCGCTTCCTTTTACCGGCGCTTGGACGGGCTGTGTTGCAGCGATGCTTTTCAAACTCAACTTTAAATATTCACTTATGGCTATTCTGGTAGGAATATTTATTGCAGGTGTAATAGTAGCAATCTTATCAACTGCAGGCATAGGATTAATTGAGCATTTCCAGTCTTTAAACGGATGACGTCTAAAGAAAGAGTAGGAAAAGCGATTTTATTCGACGGCCCCGATAGAATTCCCGTAGAATTGCCTTTCCCGTGGGGAAGCGATTTTTTATGGTTAAACGCCGACCCGGATCCTTTGTTCAAACCTAAGATTTTTACTGAGACAAAATGGGAGGACGAATGGGGATGCGTATGGGAAAAACTCTCAAGCGACAAGACGATGGGGCAGGTGAAATTTTATCCCTTGTCTTCCTATGACAATCTAAAAAATTATAAATTCCCGGATTATAAAAGTCCTTCAAGATATATTTCGGCAAAAGACGCAATAGCTAAAAACAAACCTGCTCGCCAAGATTTGGCAGGCGGGGACGAAAAATTTGTCCTTGCCGGAATACCCTTAAGTTTTATACATCGCCTCGAATATTTAAGAGGGCACGAAGCGGCATGGACAGATCCCTTCTTATATCCAAAGCAGTTTGAAATAATGATGGACAAACTGACCGAAGTTGCGATGGATGCGATAGATAATTTTGCCCAAATAGGCGTTGACGGAATCATTTCCGCGGACGATTGGGGTTTCCAAGACCGTCTTATGGTAAGCCCGAATGCATGGCATAAGTTCTGGAAACCGAGGTATAAAAAGGTCTATCATTTCGCACACGAAAAAGGTCTTCTGACTTTTCTGCATAGCTGCGGTTATATCATAGATATAATCGGGGGGCTAATCGAAGCCGGACTTAATGTAATCCAGATGGACCAGCAGGAAAATATGGCAGTTGAAAAATTAAGCGAACTTTTCGGCGGGAAAATCTGTTTCTGGTGCCCGGTGGACATCCAAAATACAATGATAAACGGTTCGGTTGAAGACGTAAAAAATTACGCTAAAAAACTAATTGATTCGTTCGGGAAATTTAACGGCGGTTTCATGGCAAAAACATATCCGTCTCCCGAAGCAATAAACCATTCTCCCGAAAAAACGAAAGCGATGGCGGAAGTATTTGTAAATTATGGGGGTAGTTTTTACAACGGGACTAAAAGATATGGTCAGGTCTTATAATGCAATGTCAAAACCTTTTCTTTCTCTGCAGTTAACTACAAGAGTTTACAGTTAATAGTGTACAGTTTTTCTGGTTACTGATTACCTTCCAATGTTCAACGGAGTTTACAATCTTTCATTGCTAATGTAAACTTTCACCTATGTTCTTACTGATTCTTGCGAGCGCAGCTTTTGGTTTGGGTATAGGGTTGTATGATTTCCTATTGCCGCTTTTTTTGGACGATTTGAATATATCTTACGGAAATATGGGGGTTATTTTCTCCTTTTCCGCTTTGCTTCTTTTTTTTATAAGGATTTATTCGGGACATATTGCGGATACTCTCGGAAGAAAACACATTTTTGGGCTGTCTCTTTTTTTCTGCGGCATTACCAATTTGTTTACGCCATTCTTCCCTTTTATAGGAGCCCAAATTTTATTGAAATCTTTAAGGGAAGCGTCGGTTGCGATAAAGGAAACTGTCCAGCAACTTTTGATTTTCGACAGGTGGAAGAAATCGTTTCGTATTGTTGTTGCATGGGTGGCGGGGTTTGATTCCACTTTTCAGGGTGTCGGCGCTTTTGTGGGCGGAATTTTGCTTGCGGCAATCGGATATAAATATACTTTTGTTTATATTGGGTTATTTGTTTTGCTGATATATGTTCTGTTTTTGTCTAAGTTTCGGGATGCAAGTTCGCACGTAGAGAATCAAAACTTTTTGAAAAGAGTGAATTTCGCGGACTTGAAGGCATTCCCTTGGGCTTCGCCGTTTAGGCATCGGCTGTCTCCCCAGTTGGCCCTGTTGAATATTTCCGGTTTTCTCCTGGGAGTAGGCATAAGCATGAGCCATTCTTTTATTGCGCCTTTGTTTTTTTACCATAAGTTTTCCCTTTCGCCTATTGTGGTTTCGGTGATTATTGCGTTTCACAGACTGAGTTTGGGACTTCCGATGATTCTTACGGGAAGGGTCGTTAAATGGAACTTGAAATGGACTGCGATTATTTCCATTTTAATACAGGGAATTTTCACGTCTGTTGCCGTAATACCAAAGTATTTTTTGGTTGCTTCTGTTATATGGCTTATGCACGATGTAATAGGAGCTACTTTTTGGCTACCGGCTAGAAATACGCTCATTCAGCATCATTCAAGGGATAAAAGCAGAGGGCTTGATGTCGGGATGGTGCTTGCGTGGCAGGCGTTGGGATGGATTTTCGGGCCTTTGATTGCGGGCTGGTCGAGCAATTATTCGATAGATTATCCTTTTCTTTTAAGCGGTGTAGTGACGGCTGCTGCGGCTATCCCTTTAATCTGGCTTGAAGGGCGGATAGAGGAACAAACGGCATAATTGGATATCAATTAAATACGAAATCCGAATATCGAAATTCCCCCTAGAAATTGCGAAGCAATTTCAGGGACTAAGTCCTCAAAATTCTTCGAATTCCAGAGGGGAAACAAATTCAAAATACCAATTATAGAAATTCTAAACGTTTATTTGGAAAATTCGAATTTTGGTCATTCGTGCTTGTTTCGTATTTCGTGCTTAGTGCTTCGAATTTAATGGATATGCTTGCTTCATCGGTGCCTATTTATTATAATTAGCCCCTACTTTATGTATTTATAAGGAGGTTTTAATATGGCTCAAGCAGGTGGCGGAACTTCAAATAATCAAGGCCGAGATTCAAATGCCCAAAGGCTTGGCGTGAAGAAATTCGGCGGAGAAAAAGTTAAAGCTGGAAATATTATCGTAAGACAGAAAGGGACAAAAATTAAACCCGGCAAAAACGTGGGATTGGGCTGCGACCATACTATTTTTGCCAAGGTGGACGGTATTGTCTTTTACAGCGGAAAAAGTAAAAAAACAGTAAGTGTTATCACTTCATAGGCCTTTTACGGTTTTGCTTGTCTGCCGTTATGCCCTTGGCGGACGGGCTGGGTTTATCTTCTGATGCGGTCTTTATACCAAAAGGATTAGTCTCTTCCAAGAGAATATTATGAAAGAAATTATTATTCTCGGCTCCACGGGTTCAATCGGCAAAAGCACTCTGGAAGTAGTGTCTGAATTACGGGGACAATTCAAAGTTGTAGGACTAAGCGCGTGCGAGAATACTCGGCTTTTGGCCAGACAAGTCAGAAAGTTTCATCCCAAATGGGTTGCGATTGCCGATAAAGAAAAAGGTGAACGATTTAAGAAAAATTTTCGCGGCTCGCTGGATGGAATTTTTCTCGGAAGCGAAGGTGTCAGAACGCTTGCCGGCAAAAAGGTCGATTTGACCGTAATTGCGCTTGTCGGTTCGGCGGGGCTTCTTCCTGCATTGGAAGCCATAGAGAGCGGAAATGATATAGCTATTTCCAATAAAGAGGTTTTGGTAATCGCCGGCAAAGAAGTTATGAAGCAGGCGAAAAAACAAAATGTAAAAATCTTTCCTTTAGACAGCGAGCATTGTTCAATATTTCAGGTTATAGACAACCAGAAGAAAAAAGAAATACGTAAAGTCATTTTAACTGCTTCCGGCGGGCCTTTTTATAACTGCGATAAGAATAAGTTTTCTTCGATTAAAATAAGAGATGCCCTTTCTCATCCTACCTGGAAAATGGGTTCGAAGATTACCGTTGACTGCGCGACTTTGATGAATAAAGGTTTTGAAGTGATAGCGGCAAAGTGGTTTTTTGATTTGGACTGGGACAAAATAGATGTGATAATCCACCCGCAGTCCATAGTCCATTCCCTGGTTGAATTTGTAGACGGCACCGTATTTGCCGTATTATCCGATACCGATATGAAGATCACGATTAAATATATTTTGACATATCCGAATAGGATAAAAGGTTCATTTAAAACGATTGATTTAAGTAAAATCGGGAAGCTTACTTTTTCCAGGCCTGACGAGGGAAAATTCCCCGCTCTGAAACTTGCGCGTTTGGCGGGCAGAGCCGGCGGGACCAAGCCCGCAGTCCTTAACGCATCGAATGAAATCGCAGTAAAAGCGTTTTTGGAAGGGCGGATATCGTTTCCCCAGATTTGGAAAGTTTGCGGATTGATTATGAAAAGATATAATCTCAATACCGCCCAAACTATTCCCGATGTTTTACGAGCTGACGAGTGGGCGAGAATGGAAGCGAGTAGTATAATAGAAAAATTATGAGAAGGAACTGGATTAAATATTTAAATATTTTTCTTGGCATTTTAACGGCATTTTTTGTGGTGAATGTTTTTTTGTTTTTGAGGGCTTATGAAAAAGAAAGAGCGGAAACCTCGGCTCTGCCCGTTTCGCCTGCGCAGCCGTCTGCCGTAAAGACCGAGAAAAGTCTTACGGATTATGCGGTAATTTATAGAAGGAATTTATTTAATGTCCAGGAAGCCCCAAGGGTCGCTACAAGTTCCGTCCAACCGGCATCTCTTAAGCTTAAAGGAACGGTGGTGGGCGCTGAAGAATTTACATTTTGTATAATAGAGGATAGAAGCAAACGGAAAGATGACCTTTATCAAAAAGGTGATAAAATACAGGACATGGAAGTCAGCGAAATCACTGATAATAGTGTTGTATTGATAAGAGGTACGGAAAAAATGGTTTTATATATAGACGAGAGCGCAAAAGATATCAAGACAAACGAAACGGCCGTTGCTGCTGAAAGACCGACCCTTGCCGATTTTTCCAGTTTAGAAAATCCCGAGCCCAATACTTGGGTTTTGAGCAGAGAGGATGTTCTTGCCGCCACGAGGAATATTTCGCAGATTATGTCCGATTTCAAAATCAAACCCAATTTTTCCGCAGGGAAAATGGACGGTTTTAGAATCGACGATATAAACGAAGGGAGTATAGCTTTGGCAATGGGCATAAAGAAGGGCGATATCGTAAAGAAGATAAACGGCGAAACGATAGACAGCCCCAAAAAGATTTTTGAGTTTTACAGGAATTTAGAGAATTCGGCTTCGATTCAATTGGAAGTTTCAAGGGGAGACGCCACCGAAACTTTAACTTATGAAATAAAACAATAAATTTATGATGAAAAAAATGAGAACAAGATTTGCTGTTTGTGCGGTTTTGATTTTTATTATGTTTTGCAATGTCAAATGCGAAGAGGAACTTATTTCTATAAATTTCGAAGAAGTAGATTTGAGAATAGTCACAAATTTTGTTTCGAAGGTTACCGGCAAAAATTTCCTGCTTGATGACAGGGTAAGAGGAAACGTAACTATACTTTCTCCGACAAAAATACCGGTAGACGAAGTCTATGCGGTGTTTTTATCCGTGCTTGAAGTCAAAGGATTTACTGCAATCCCTTCAGGCAGAGTCACAAAAATAGTTCCCATAGCGACTGCCAGACAATCCCCTTTGCCGACAGGTATCGGCAAGGACATTTCCGAGATACCGATGGAAGATAAAATGGTTACGCAACTAATTCCTATGCAGTATGCGGACAGCCAGCAGCTTATGGCTATACTTGCTCCGCTTGTTTCTTCGCAGGGGCATTTGACTTCCTATCAGCCTACGAACACATTGATTGTTACCGATACCTCTTCCAATATTCGAAGACTTTTGACCATTATAAATAATTTTGATATCGAGGGCGCAAAGCTGGAGACATCGATAATTCCCCTAAAATATGCTTCTGCCCAAACGATTGTCGAAAAAGTCAGTAGCGCCATAGAAAGTGCGGGCAGGACAGTAGCCGGTACTGCTCCCAGACCCGTAAGAGGAGCCCCCGCTACGGGCATTCCTATGTCTGTGGGCGGTGGAATCACTCTTATACCCGACGAGCGGATTAATTCCGTTATTTTGGTGGCTAATAAAGAAGATACCGTAAGAGTAAAAGAACTGATAGAACAATTAGATATTCTGCCCCCGCCCGGTCGGGAAACTATACATATTTATAAATTGAAATATGCCAATGCGGAAGAGTTGGCGAAAGTGCTGTCGGCCATGCCTTTGGGAAAAGACCCCTCTCAAAAAGACCAAAAAGCTGTCAGTATTAGTGCCGATGTCGCCACCCGTTCTCTGATTATTACAGCTGACCCGGAAGATTATAAAAATATAAAGGAAGTAATAGACCAGCTCGATTCAGTAAGGCCGCAGGTTTTTTTGGAAGCTTTAATTGCCGACGTGTCTACGGATATGATAGCGGAATTGGGTATTGAATGGGGTACCGTAGATGCGCCGATAGAGGACGAATATACCGGATTTGGTGGAACAAAATACAGCGAGCAGGCAAATCTTTATGCAAGAGCATTAACGTTTTCCGGTCTTGTAGTGGGTGCGATGAAGGGTACAACCAGCGGAATTCCTAATGTAGGAATGATTATACAGGCATACAACAAAAGAACCGGATTCGATATCCTTTCCACCCCGCAAATACTTACTCTTGACAACAAAGAGGCCAAAATATTAGTTGGCGAAAATGTCCCTTATTTAAGTTCGTCTCGTATCACGGAAGACGAAACTGTAGTCAATACTTATTCATATAAAGACGTAGGGATAGAATTGACGATAACCCCTTATATAGGGATAGAAAACAACCTTAAACTTGATATATATCAAAAAGTTACGAAAATTGTTCCGAGCACGACCGGAACATCGACGCCTACGACAACGATAAGAGAGGCAAAAACAAGCGTGTCGGTTGACGACGGTTCTACGATTGTTATAGGCGGACTTATAAGAGACGACAGCACCAAAGTTGTCCATAAAGTCCCGTTCTTGGGCGATATATGGATTATAGGCAACTTGTT
>JAQURI010000039.1 GCA_028715665.1 Candidatus Ratteibacteria bacterium | reverse complement strand
ATTATTTGTTATACCGATTATCCTGCATTGGGGAAATTCTTTAACGAAATAGAAAAGAGTCCTTTCTTTTTGTGTATAGAGTCTCCCACTATTCAGTTGGAGGAGAATAGACAAACTGAAAAACTTAGAACCGATTTTTTGCTTTCTACTTACAGATTGAAAATTCAAAAATGAACGAGAAAAAAAAGATAATTGTTATAGTTGGATTAATGATAGTGCTTATATTAGTCTGGGTTTTAGTATTACAGCCGCCTAAAAAGAGCGACAAGGAAACAGTTGCTTTGGAAGAAGAAAACGGATTAGAATTCAAAATGATACTTGATATGGCGGAAAAGCATTTTAGAGATAAAGCAGCTGTGCAGGAATTTTCTTATGAAGAAGACAATGACCCTTTCTCTTTAGAAAAAAGAAAAGTTGCAGGAAAAAAACGGGTAACTTCCTATTTGTTCGGGGAATTAATCCTGAAAGGCATTGTTTGGGATTCTCAAAGGCCATTGGCAATTATAAACGAAGAAGTAGTAGGAGAGGGGAGCATTATAAAAGGTATGCAAATAAAAAGAATAGAGCCGGACCATGTCGTGCTGGAAGTTGACGGAGAAGAAAAAATTCTTTTCATTAAAGATGTAGGAAAAGATGAAAACATAAAACCCCAAATGGAGGATATGCCAGATGAGAAATCTGATTCTGTCTTTGTTTATTAGTTTAGTGTTATTCTTATCCTCTCCGATTTTTGCACAAGACCAGACAAGCGATGTTATGCCGACTTCTGAAAGCAAGATTACTTTAGATTTAAAAAACGTAAAATTGGAGGATGCTTTAAGACTGATAACTGAAAAAACAGGAATGAAATTTGTAATAAAGGCAGATTTATCCGGGAAATTAGTTTCGATATATTTGCCTGATGTTGAAGGTAGGGACGCTCTCGATGCTATTTTAAGTATGCATGGTTTGGATTACACCCGCAGAAAAGATACGGATATATATATTGTGGAAGAGATGCCCGAAACTCTGCCTCTTGAAATCGATGTTGTTCCCCTGAAGTATGCAAAAGCAAAAGAAGTGGGAGAGATAATAAAAAGTAATCTTTCTCCGCATGGACAAGTAAGCGTAGATGTTCGGACAAACACTGTAATTATCAGAGACTTACCTAAAAATATAATAGAAGTAGAAGATCTCATCGGTAAGTTGGACCGTTCTCTCTCTCAAGTATTAATCCGCGCAGATATAGTTGAGTTGTCTACGGATGCAACAAGGGAATTAGGTGTTGAGTGGGAAGTGGGTATTACTGCTTCTGGAGCGGTACAACAGACAACTTTCCCATTTTATACGGATGAAGCAACAACATTCCGGAAATTAGAGCAGGTTTATAATGAAACGGGTGGCTGGGCCGAACTTGAAGGAGATGTTCCGACCTTTACGTTCGGGCAGCTTTCTTTTGCCGATTTGAGCGCTTCCATAAAAGCGCTTGAAACGAAAGGTTTAGCAAAAGTATTGGCTCAACCCAGGATTGCCGTTCAAAATGACCATTCTGCCAATATAAATATCATTAATCATATAGCAGTGGCTATAAAAACTACTTATGATGAAGTGGGAAACATAGTGAGAGAACCTATATATGGTGATATCGGCGTAGAATTGAATACTACACCTCATATTACGGATGACGGTGACGTTATTTTGGAAGTGGAGCCTTCTGTAACTTCTGCTGCTCCTTCTCCCTTTTTTGCCGAAGCAGTAGATACCACGAAACGTTCGGCTAAGACGATTATAACAGTCAAAGACGAAGGAACAGTGGTAATAGGAGGGTTATTACGCAGTGAGAATTCAACTACAATCACAAAAGTGCCTTTCTTGGGTAATATACCTCTGTTAGGACTTTTGTTTAGGTCTACAGACAAAAGCGAAGAAAGAACCGATTTGGTAGTTTTTATATCGCCAATAATACTTACAGAGGAAAAGATAGCAAAAGTTTTGCAGGAAGACAGGACGACAATAAAAAATTTAGAGAATACGATAGCGCCGTCTACGTCCGAAAAGAGCAATAAAGGATATTTGACTTATTAGGTTCTCTTGCTGTCCGATAGGAAGTTGACACAAATACGCTAATGTAGTAACATGCCGTTTCAAATAATTAAGATAAAATACAGAAAATAGAACATAAAACAAATGTCTACGAAATCTTCTTTAAAGAGAGCAAGACAAATAAAGGATAGGAAGCTTAGAAATAAGAAAGTCAAAAAATCCTTTAAAACGGCAATCAAAAAACTTGAACTTGCCATAAAAGAAAAAAAAGATAAACAAGAATTGAATTCTCTTCTAAAAAAGGCTGTTACTTTGATAGATAAGGCCGTTTCCAAGAGGGTCCTCCACAGAAATACCGCTGCGAGAAAAAAATCTTTGCTCCACAAGAAGATAAAAACTCTACCGTCCAAATAACAAAACCTATCAAGAATCTATTTGGTGATTTTAACCAACAGTAGTTCCATGGTCAAAGTCGGGTCTCCGCCTCTTTTTATTTGCATATCTGCGTTCAGTAAAAGATTTAAATATAATCTTAGGTCTTCCCACTTGAATTTCTTCGTAAGCATGAGAAATTCGCTCCTTTTGAAATACGGAATTTTTGCTTGTTCCAGGGCCTTATAATTATTTATCCCTTTTGAAATCAGGGCTTTTACTTGCCAAATATTGGAAAGTTGCCATCTTAACATTGCTATAATTTGCTGTGGAGAAGTTCCGTCGAGCAAAAGCCCTCTCAAAGCATCCAAGCAGTACGAGGTATTTTTTTTGCTCATATTATCTATTAACGCAAAAATATCATATGTCTTAATTTCCATTCCGATTTCTTTTATGTCCGTGATCTCTATGTTTTTTTTATTTTCGACATATAGCATTAATTTATCTAATTCCCTCGCAAGAAGAGAAAAGTTCAAGTCGGTATTTTCCAAAAGCAAAGAAAGCGCTTCGGGATCCATAGTCTTGTTATTTCCCTTTAGATATTTCATGGCCCATTCTTTCATTTTACTTCGGGTGGTTTTTCCAAAGGAAATTATCTGTTCGTCTGTTGGCGCAAGATTTTTCAATGAAGGCGAAAATTCTGAATCCGAAAAAACCAAACAATTTGTCCCAGGGATTTTTTTAAAATTTTTACTCAAATGCGTTATGATTTTTGAAGATAACTGAGATGCATTTTTTATTGTTATGATTTTCAGTTGGGATAAAAATGGAACAGAGAAAAGACAGCGGAAAAAATGTGCAGGGTCTATTTCTTCGGCGTAATAAACGCTCCAATTGAACTCGGGATTACTTATTTTTTCTTTTAAGTTTTGCAGGAATTCGTCTATTAACACCTCTTCATCTGTTTCAAGAAGATATATTTTAGAAAAGCTTTTGTTATCGAATTTTTCCAAAATATTATCTATTTTCATGATAATTTTGTTTTAATAAAAGGATACGCAAATTTTAAGACAGCATTTTATTACATCGGATAAGCGGTTTCACCAGGGTTCTGTAATTCTTTCTAAAATTTTACGGGCTATTTTCTCCGCTACCAATTCGGTTATCTCGTTTTCTGTTTTCGCCAGGCTTCCGGCAAGAAAATAATTTACGGATTCGCTCTCCTTGAAAGTTTCTTTCCAAAGAATTTCTTTTTTAGGATAGGATAAAAACTTTACATTGACTTCTATGGTTAAACTTCCGCCTATTATATTGTCTTCTTCATCATAAATCATTGCAGTTCTTTTAAAGTCTTTTACTTCACCCGTTAGAATAGCTTGGGCATTTTCTTCATTAGCGAGTTTAAAAGTGCCATTTAGTATAACTTCTGTTCTTAACGCGTCTGTTACTATGGCGGAAATGCTCGGGTAATAAGTCAAGTTTTTGAATGTTGGGACATAAACGGTCTTTATATTTTCTCTTATAGGTGAAAAAGGTTTATATCCGCAACCAGTTAAAAATAATGCAGATATGCCGAAGAAAATGTAAAAAATGCGACAAACCGTTATTCTTCCGGGTTTCATTGTTATTCCAGGTTATTTAGGCGGGATTTGGCGTATTCTGCCCATATAGAGTCGGGAAATTGCTTTACGACTTGCAGATAGTATATTTTTGCCGCTTCGGGTTCTTTATTTTTTTCGTAAAATCTTGCTATCTCGTATATTCTTTCGCTTTTTCTGTCGTTCAACTTTTTTAAGTCTTTTTTTGCCGCATCAACAAATTTACTTTGAGGATATTTATTGATAAACTCTTCGAAATTTTGTATCGCATTTCCGAAAATTTCCTCATTGTTCGGAAATTTCAGGGATTCATTAAGCTGGCATACGGCTTTCAAGTATTCCGCTTCTTCAAGCCATTGGGAATATGGATATTTTAAAGGAATCTTTTCAAATTCGGCCCGGGCGATATCATATTTGCCGAGGTTCATATAGCAATTTGCTATCCTGAATTGTATTTGGTCGGCTTTCTCGTGATATGGATAATTTTTTATGGCCATCTGGTAGATGTTTGCGGCTTTTTCCCAGTTACTGATTGAGAAAATTCCTTTTGCTTTTTCGGTTATGGGTATGTCGCTGGGTTTTTCATTATAAAAGTAATCGGCTATTTTAAGCTGTCTTTCGACTATCTCCCGGAATCTGTTCGTAGACGGAAATTTATCTATGGCTTCTTGATAACTCTGACACGCTTCATAAGGCGAACCGAGTTTTTCCTGGCAATCCCCGACCATAAACTGTGCTTCAGGTGCTTCTGGGCTTGTCGGGAAATATTCCAATAATTTTTGGAATTCTCTTAAAGCGCTTTCGTAGTCTTCCGTTTTATAAGTATTTATTGCTATCGTCCATTGTTCCAAAGAGGTCTCTCCCACATAATATTTCGGGTTTATCCATTTGCCGCTTTCGGGTGTCCATTCCCAATAAGCGAAAGTTTTGCCTACCAGTGATAAACAATAAATACTCAATGACAAAGTTATATAAATTACTTTTTTCATCTTTTTATAGTTGTCTTTATTGTTCATGGAAGATAATTAAGTGGGTTTTGTGGAATATTTTCCTTTCTTATTTCAAAATGCAGCAGCGGGCTTTCGCAATGTCCCGAATTTCCGGAAAAGGCTATCAATTCCCCTTTTTCTACTACGCTGTTTTCCTCAACCAAGAGTTTAGAATTGTGTGCATAAATTGTAGAAAATCCATCCGTGTGGTCTATTATTAAAACTTTGCCGTAACCTCGCAAAACATCAGCATAACTCACTGTGCCTTCTCTGGATGCTCTTATTTGGCTGCCTATCGGCAGAGAAACGTCTATTCCTTTCGAAATGCCCCCGTTTTCGCAGTCAAAATCTGATATGATTTTGCCTTTTGCGGGCCAGATAAAACCCTCCTTGCCGGCTTCCATAGAAAGAGAGGCGAAAGGAATGAAAATTACCCTTCCAACTTGTAAATTTTCTGTAGTTTTAATATTGTTATATATTTTTATTTGCTCAATATCAGCTCCGTAATTTTTGGCTATTCGCCAAAGTGTTTCTCCTTTTTCTATCCTGTGGTGGACACCGCTTGAATATAATTGCGGCTTTTCAGGTTTATAAACCGTTTTTGCGCAACCTGAAAGCAAAATAACGAATAAAATATATGAAAGTTTTCTCATTTTTGTTTTTGGAGCGGGCGAGGGGATTCGAACCCCCAACATCAAGCTTGGGAAGCTTGCGCTCTACCATTGAACTACACCCGCGTTCGTTTAAATATGTCTTTGTTTACAGGCGAGAAGTATTAAATCGTTTGTTAAAATCCGATTATTTTCTTTAGTTCGAAAAACCTCTTGCGTATGTCTTTTTTTTCTAATTTTTTAAACCTGTCGGCTCCGAATTCTTCCACAGTCAAAGACGCCATGATTGTACCATACGCCATAGCCTTCTTCAAACTTTTATCGCTTACCTCGCCTGTTTTAGCCAGAAATCCGATAAAGCCGCCGGCGAAACTATCGCCTGCTCCAGTAGGGTCTTTTACTTCTTCTATCGGATATGCCGGAAGATGCATCGTAAAGGAATGTGTAAATAAAAAAGACCCGTGTTCGCCTTTCTTGATTACTACTCCTTTTTTTACCCCTTTTGACAGAATTTTTTTGCCTGCTTTTATGAGATTGGTTTCTTTCGAGAAATGCATTGCTTCGGAATCGTTAAAGAGGGCGACGTCTACTCTGGGAAGTATTTTCAATATCTGGTCAATATATCTCTCTATCCAAAAAGTCATCGTATCCCACACGACAAGTTTAACCGATTTGAGTTGGTCTAAAAGTATTGTCTGCGAGGCGGGAGAGTTATTTGCAAGAAACACATATTTAATTTTTTGATGTTCAGGCAAGAGCAAAGGCGAATAATCCCTGAGTACGTTCTCATAAGTCGCCAAAACTTCTCTTTCGTTTGGGTTATTGCCGTATCTTGCTTCCCATGCGAAAGTTTTTCCCTTTTTGCGTTGCAAATTTTTTATATTTATTTTGTTTTTCTTTAAGAGTTGCACATGTTCGTCGGGGAAGTCTTCTCCCACTACGGAAACTATTATGGGGGTTGTAAAATAACTTGCGGATATGGCGGCATGCGTTGCCGACCCGCCGAGAATGTTTGCTCTTTTTCCGAAGGGCGTCTCAATAGTGTCCAGTGCCATTGAGCCAAAAATCAATATTTTATTATTCATTTTGCACTTTGAAAATTTATTGTTATGATTCCTGTAGCCTTTTCGTTTTTATCCGAGGGCAAGAATTTCCATCTTCTTAAATAACTTGTTGCCAAAAGGTCCAGCTTCGTGTCGCCCGATGATTTTTCTGTGCGAATTTCTTTTACTTCTCCGTCTCCTGAAACGATAAACCGAAGTGTTACATTTGATATTATACCTGCTTCCTGTGCCCACTGCGGCATTGACGGATAATAACTTTGTATGACTTCCCTTTTTCCCGTTTCCCACTTTATAGGCTCTTCTTTATTTTTTGAAGATTCTTTAGGAAGAATCCAATTAGGAAGATATTTTCTGCCCGTGGTTGGTTCAAGATTACTCTTTGAAGAGATTTCCGTTTTATATTCTTTAATTTCTTTTGCCCTTTGAGCCAGCATTTCTTCTTCTGTTTGCGGCAGTTTTTTCTCCGGCAAAGGTGGCTGAATTATATCTATTTGAGGAAGACTTGGCGGCGGGAGAATGGAGCTTGCCATTCCTGTCACGCGCGTTGTACGGTCTTTTATGATTTGGCCTTTTCCTATGTAATATACGGGAATAATCTCTCTGCCTGGGACTGTTTGTTTTTCCTCTAACGATAGATCGAAGAATAGACCCCAGAAAATATGCCACCCTACAGAAATAATCAGGGCTAAACCGAATATTTTGTTTAAACTCATACTTTTTCGGGCGGCGCTACGGGGATTTGAACCCCGGTCTAATGGCTGAGAACCACAAGTTCAGCCCTTTTCTATTGTTTTCCATTTTTTACTTGATTTTACCAATCCCTTTTGCTAACATCGTTTTGTGAATTTTTTTATCTTTCTGCCTTTTACCAAAGTTTTCAGGAGGTATGCTATAATTCTTACACCATCCTTACACCAAAAGACTTATTCTTTTATCAAAGAAGCGGTATATTCTTGCAAAAAAGGGGAACTATGTCAAAACTAAATAGGAGACGGTCCCGTGTCCGTTTATATAAGATGTCCTCATTGTAAAACCGACCAGAATTATCAGTACAAAAGGTGTAAGAAATGCTTTACACCGCTACCCGCAAAGGATAGAACCTACAGGGTAGTGGTTTGGCACAGGGGAAAAGTAGTCACTCAAGTTGTGCCTTACAACTTGCAGCTTGCTAAAAAAATAGAAGCTAAATTAAAAAGCGAATTGGTATCGGGCAGCTACTATCCCAGAAAAACAAAGACGTGTTCCCTTAATGACATAGCATCTAAATATCTTGAAGAATACAAAGCCAGAGGCGGAAAAACATGGCAAGGCGAGATGAACCGGTACAATCTCTGGTTCAAAACCCGATTGGGAAATGACGGATTAGACAAGATTACCCCTTCCGACGTGGAAAAATTCAAATTAGAATTGAGCGATAGCATTACAAGGAGAGGAACTCCCGCCACTCCCAAAACCGTAAAGAACGCCTTGGAACTTTTATCAAGGCTTTTTAATTACGCTATCAGAATGGAATTGTACGATGGGAATAATCCAGTGAAAAAGATTACAAGACCCAAGGTAAATAATGCCCGCGAGATTGCTTTAACGCAGGAGCAGGCTGTAAATCTTATCAATGTCTTGAATGAATATCCGGACAATCTCATGGCTAATCTCGTAAAACTTGCTCTCTTTACCGGCATGAGAAAAAATGAACTGCTGAAATTGAAATGGAGAGACGTTGATTTAAAGAAAGGCTTTATCTATATCAGAAATCCCAAAAGCGGAAGAGATGAGGTTATTCCTCTAAATGATTCCGCTATTGAAATTATCAAGGACCAGAGAAAATTGACGGAAGAAGACGAATTATTGGTCTTCCCGAATAAAAAAGGCTACGTGATACAAAACATCAGGCGTCCATGGGAAAGAATAAAGAAACTTACCGGGTTGTCTGATGATTTCCGCTTTCACGATTTGAGACACACTTACGCTTCATTGCTTGCTTCTTCGGGAAAGGTTGATATTTACACGCTTCAAAAATTGCTTACTCACAAAAGCCCCCAGATGACGCAGAGGTACGCTCACTTGATAGAGCAGAGATTAAGAGACGGGACAAAAGTGATGGATGACGTGATAGGGAAAGGAGAAATAGAAGATTAAAAATCAGTATTTTGTATGGTAAATAGCTCGGATATGACTTGACAAACCATTTCCGAAGGTATACTATTCAGTATATTATGGGAAACGATATAAAGATAAAAATAAAGAGAATTCTCGCCTCGTTGGAAAACCTGCCGTATTTTACCTTGGCTGATTTATCGTCCATCGAGAAGAACAAACATTACCTCAAAATTCTTTTTTCCCGTTATGAAAAATCCGGCAAACTAATTCGGCTCAAAAAAGGAGTTTACGTAACTGAGCGATATCTGCTCGGCCATAATGGAATAAATCACTACCACGAATTTCTGGCAAACATCTTATATCAGCCTTCCTATTTAAGTTTGGATTATATTCTTTACCAGCATAATCTTTTGACTGAACTACCGAAAAATTTCACTTCAGTAGCCAAGAATAAGACCGCACGCTTTGCCAATAAGTTAGGCAATTTTTTCTATCATAAAATAAAGGACGACCTATTCCGTGGTTTTGATATTCTGAAGGAAGGCGATTTTACCATCATGAAAGCAACCAAAGCCAAGGCGCTTTTCGATTTCCTTTATTTGAGGAAAAATTTTCTTACCAATGAGAAAGCAATAGAAGAACTGCGTCTCAACTTGGGAGAAATAACCCGAAAAGATTTGAAAGAATTCAAAGAATATCTTAAACTGGAGAACTCAAAAAAGATGAAAGAGATTTTTGCTACTCTTTATAAACTATGGAAACGTTAAAAACATTTTTAAACGATCTTTTAACCAAATCGGCTTCCACGAACCGGCTTTTTAAAAGAAACCTGTTGAAAGAATACCTTCAGGTGGTGGTTCTCGATTTTATTTATTCTCATCCTAAATACAGCGAGCTTGTTTTCTATGGCGGTTCCTGCCTTTCCCATTGTTTCGGCTTGAATCGGCTTTCTGAAGACCTTGATTTTGTAGATTTGAAAAAGAGAGTAAAAATTTCCGAATTGGCAAAGGACTTAGAGGACTATTTCAGAAAAAACACCGATTTAGAATTAACAACCACCGCTCAGAAATTCCGGCTCCATCTCAAATTCCCTATTCTTCAGGAATTAAAATTAGCGGGAAAGGGCGAATCGGATTTGCTTTATCTAAAAGTGGAAATTTATACCGAATTTGATTTTTGTAAGAAATTCAAAACGGAAATTATCCCTCTTTTCAAGCTTAATCGCTCCATTCTGGTAAAAACCTTTGATTTGCCGAGCTTGATGGCAACGAAAATCAGGGCCGTTTTCCATCGCAAATGGGAGAAAACGGACAAATCGGGAAAAACTTTAGCCGCGGTCAAAGGCAGGGATTATTTCGATTTGATGTGGTATCTTTCCAAAGACATCAAGCCCAACTTGGATTGTATTGAAACCATCAAAGACAAGAATGAACTTAAGAAAGAACTATTAAAAGCCGTTGGAAAAATCGATAATAGAAGCATTCAGCTGGATTTGGAGCAGTTAATAGACAATGAAACATTTGTCAAAAATCTAAGTAAAACCATTAAAGATATTCTTCTTCGGGAAATACAGGCAAAATTGTGAAGTTTTTGTTAATAGTTTATTGAAAGAATATAATAAAGAAAAATAGATTTTAATTATGTCCGAATTTCTAAGAGTATATCTTGCGCATAAGTTAACAGAGAAAAAGCCAATTTCCGACCCTGAAAAACTTAACAATTCCATCCGCTCAGCCAATATCGATCTCAACCCCTATCAAGTAGATGCGGCAATTTTTGCATTCAAAAGTCCTCTTTCAAGAGGAGCTATTCTTGCCGACGAAGTTGGCTTAGGGAAAACAATCGAAGCAGGTCTTATTGTTGACCAACTCATAACCGAAGGACGTCAAAATATTTTAATATTAGTTCCAGCATCTCTTAGAACCCAATGGCAAGATGAATTACTCAATCGTTTTAATTTAAAAAGTCTCATTATTGATGGAACTATTCTCAAGAGGATGCAGAAGAAACACATGAAAGCGAATCCCTTGGAAACCAGTGGCATTTTTATTGCTTCGCATAATTTTGCATACCGCTACGACTATATTTGTTCCAATATAGCGTGGGACCTTGTAGTTATTGATGAAGCACACCGAATGAGAAATGTCTTTAAAAAGGGCAATAAGACAGCTAAAAAGATAAGAGAAGTAATTAAAACTCGACCAAAGATATTGCTTACTGCAACTCCGCTCCAAAATAATTTGATGGAATTATACGGATTGACGAGTTTTCTTGACGAAAACTATCTTGGTACAGAATTCTCCTTTAGAACACTTTTCGCAAATCCTGTAAAAAAGAAACAGAATGTAGAACGGCTTAAACAATTAAGAGAAAGGTTGATGGGAACCATTGACCCAGATACTGGTTTACCAAATGGCGGAATTTTGACCCGGACACTGCGCAAACAAGTCATAGGATTAGTTCTATTTACCAATAGATATAGTGTAA
>JAQURI010000038.1 GCA_028715665.1 Candidatus Ratteibacteria bacterium | reverse complement strand
GTATGAAATCGGCATAGGAGGAACTAACAGAAGGGAGCCGGTCAAGCGGACGCTGCTGTTATACGGCAAATGGAAGATAAGGCGGAATGCGGGACTGTCGTTTGAAATCAGGGATGAAGGAAAACTTCGAACCATCAAATTCGGGGCGGACGCTAAGTTGAACAAGACGGATGAGGTCCAGTTCAGCATCAAAAATGAAGAGGGGAAAGATTTAGGCATGGAACTTAAATTATCGAGGAAACTGCTCGCGGGCGATGGCGAAGCGTTCATCAAATTCCTAAAGGATAAAAAAGAAGCCGCGGTATACATTGGTGCCGGATGGAGATGGTAATCCCCCTCTGTTTTCCCCTTAGAAATTCTATAGAATTTCAAGGACCAAAGTCCCGGAAATGCTTTGCATTTCACGGGGCAAGGAAAACAAGACGAGGGGGACTTCGCACTCTCTATGAGAGTGCTTCGGGAGCGGGTTGGAGATGGTGACGCCCGCAAAAAGGACTGGCGAGGCAAGAGGGATGAGGGACGCAAATACAAAAGACATTAGACTACAGACCATAGACATTGGACGATAGACATTAGACTAAATACTAAATGATAGATACTAGATGCTTGTTAGGAAATAAAACACTTGATATTACCCGTAATACATGGCATTATTTTAAATACAGAGATATAAAATGAAAATGATAACTGTGAAAACCTCAGAAGATACGGATAAAGGATTAGATTCTATTCATCAGAAAGCTTTGGACAGGTTAAATGACATGACAGATGAAGTAATTACTTTGAGAGAAATGAATCAAGAAATTAAATGAAAGATAGTGTTCTTGTATTAGCCGTAGAATCAAGAGAGAGCGGCTACAAAAAGGCATATTAAGAATACAACAAATACTACATGAAAGTCATCAAGTTTTTTAAATTAATTATTGCGATTGTAATCTGCGAATTTGCGGGGATTATCGGTTCGTTTTTTACCGTGTCTTCGGTTTCGAGCTGGTATGCCTCTCTTGCCAAACCGCGTCTTACCCCGCCCGGTTGGATTTTTGCGCCCGTATGGACAACGTTATATGTTTTAATGGGCATTGCGGCGTTTTTAATTTGGAACAACGGGCTTAAACGCAGAGATGTAAAAATAGCTCTTAGTATTTTTATAGGCCAGTTGGTTTTGAATATGTTTTGGTCGATTATTTTTTTCGGAATGCGCAGTCCGCTTTGGGCTTTTATCGAGATTATTTTTCTTTGGCTTGCGATTATTGCCTCTATAATCGCATTTTCTAAAATCTCAAAACCCGCCGCGTGGCTTCTGGCTCCGTATATCCTTTGGGTAAGTTTTGCGGCTTATCTGAATTATTCCGTCTGGCGACTGCAGTTTTGAGTATGTAACTTCCCCCCTGGTTTTGAGTAGAAATCAAGAGGGAAGGAGAGAAACCCTGTACTATACGTGCTACAGGGGTGACACTTAAATCAGAGGTTGGTTATCTATATTATCGTCTTCTTTGGTATGGGGATTGTCGCAGATATCGTCTAAATCGTCTCTTTTACATATACGATATCCCGGCAGTAAACGGCGCTTCCACATCTCGAGAATTTCTTCCCGCGTGTAGAGTCGACCGTCGCTTAAGAGGTAATGAGTATTGATCTTTCTGTTCGGGTCTTCTTTGCGACCGATTATCCGAACCGTCATTTTTAATCACCGCCTCTCTTTTCACCTTATTCCCCATAACCATATCATTATAAGCCCGATGTCAAGCTGTATCGGGTTTTTCGTTATCGGGGGACGGGAAAACAAAAAGAGAAGCAGGGGTTTTTTGTTCTCCCCTACTTCTCGGCTATGATAAATATTTTGATAGAGTTTATCTGACCATGAACGGCAATAGTCCCGCGTTTCGGGCGCGTTTGACGGCTTTTGTAGTCAGGCGTTGGTGTTTTGGGCAGTTGCCGGTGTTTTTGCGTGGAAGTATCCTTCCGCTTTCAGCCATAAAGGTCTTTAAAAAGGCGGTATCTTTGTAATCGAGTTCTTTTATTTTTTTGACGCAGAATTTGCATACTTTTTTCCTGGCAAACATTTCGCGAAGTTTCTTTGACGAGTCTCTGTCCGCCTGTATTTTTTTCTTTCTTCTTGTTGATTCTTTAGACAATTTTTATCTCCTTATTTTCTTTCGGGTGAATGTTATGCGGTTTCTTCTTTTCCTTCGGCATTCTCTTCTTCCGACAGGTCTTCTCCTTCTTTGCGCATTTCGCTTTCACGCTCGGTCGCGCCGGCCGATTCGTTTTTGGGCTTGCTGCCCAGGAATTGGACTCTGTCGGCTATTATTTCAAGCATCGTCTTGTTTTTTTCTTCTTCGTTTTGGCTTTGGATTGTCCGGGTTCTGAGACGGCCTTCTACGAATACGGGACGGCCTTTTGCCAGATATTCGGCGCAGCTTTCCGCCTGTTTTCCCCAGACGACGACGGTGAGGAAACAGACTTCTTCTTTTCTTTCGCCGGCCGCATCCGTATATACCCTGTTTATCGCCATCCTTAAATTTGTGACCGGGGCGCCTGAAGTAGTGAAGCGGAGTTCAGGGTCTCGGGTCAGATTTCCCATCAAAAAAACTTTGTTATAGTTTGGCATCGGCTAACCTCCTTTTTAGCGCGTAAGCTTATTTTTTTATCACGGTATATCTTAAAATGTTCTCGTCTTTCAAGAATTTCTTTTTAAGTTCACCGACCGCGTCGGGAGCCATTTCGAAATCGAATATGACGTATTGCCCTTCCGAACATTTCTTTATGGGGTACGGCAGTTTTTCCCTGATGGGGTCTTTGATTTTTCCCGTCTTGCCTTTGTTGGAAGCGATATATTTTTCCACTTCCTCTATCTTTTTTTTCAGCCTGTCCTCTTCCAGGTCAGGATGAAAAATAAATACGATTTCATATTTTCGCATCTTAATCTCCGTTTGTTAAACAGTTAATATAGGTTAATATTAGTTAACACAGGTTAATAAATGGTTACCTTCAAAATTTACTTCCCGCAACCTATTTTAACCAAGTCCCGCCAGTTTTTAGCGGCGGACTGTTATTAACCTTTTTTAACCCCTGATAACTTCTTTTTCAGTGAAACTTAAAATAAAGCACTTCAGCGTCGTTTACTATATACTCTTTGCCTTCGATTTTTACCCTGCCTTTGTTTTTTGCCTCTTCGTAAGAGGCGAATTTCAAAAGTTCCGGCAGAGAAATAACTTCTACTTTTATGAATCCTTTTTCTATGTCCGAATGGATTTTACCGGCAGATTCTATGGCGGTAGTTCCTTTCATAATAGCCCAAGACGACGCTTTTTCGTTCGCTATAGTGTAAAAAGTGATGAAACCGAAGCTATTGTAGCAGATTTCGATGAGTTTTTTCAAGCCGTCTTCTATTTTGAACTCTTTGCGATATTCTTCTTTTTCGTTTTCATCGGACAAATGGGCCACTTCTTCGTTTAATTTTGCGGATAAGGCGACTGAAGCGCAATTGTCCTCTTTTGCCTTCGAATGTAACTTTTCGGCAAATGAAGCGGACTTTTCGTCGTCTTCTTTGATGTTTGCGAGGTAAACGCAGGGCTTTAGGGTCAGCAGTTGAAACCCCTTTAATGCTGTTTTTTCCTCCGCCGTCAAAGGAGTGTTTCTGATGAGTTCGCCCTTATTTAGCTTCTGTCCTATTTTTTCCAATATCTGTTTGTCTTTCGAATCGGTCTTTTTTATTTTTGCCAGAGCATTGTTTATCAGTTCCATGTCCGAAAGCAGAAGTTCGGTATTGATTATGTCTGTGTCTCTTATCGGGTCGATTTCTTCGAAACTGTGTGAAACCTGGCTGTCCAGGAAGCATCTTACGACATGGAGAATTACGTCGACGTTTCTGATATTGGAAAGGAATTTATTGCCCAGTCCCTCGCCTTTTGATGCGCCTTTGATAAGCCCCGCAATGTCTACGAATTCTACGGTCGTATATTTTTTTTCTTTTGTGCGGGAGAATGAAGCCAGTTCGTCCAATTTTTTGTCGGGGACTTCGACTATTGCGACGTTGGGTTCTATCGTGCAAAAGGGATAGTTGGAGCAGGGCGCAGAACCGCTGGTCAATGCGTTGAACACCGTGGATTTACCGACGTTAGGCAAGCCGACTATACCGATTCGCATAATTAAATTCTAAATCTTAAATCCGAAGCACGAAACAAATTTGAAATTTCAATGTCCCAATTTTTTAAACATATCGTTTCGGTCATTTGAATTTTAACCATTAGATATTGTTTCCCCTCTGGAATTCGCCCTCTGCAATTTGGAAAATTGCGAGGACTAAGTCCCTGAAATTTCTTCGAAATTTCTAGGGGAAGAATTCCGAGGACTTAGTCCTTGAAATTGCTTCGCAATTTCTAAGGGGAATTTCGATATTCTCATTTCGGATTTCTTTATTTATTACATCAGTTTCGCAAAAAGCGGCGCAAGCACCAAAGATATCACGGACATCAGTTTTATCAATATGTTAATGGATGGTCCCATTGTGTCTTTGAGAGGGTCGCCTACTGTGTCGCCTACGACCGCGGCTTTGTGCGCCGAAGTCCCCTTACCGCCGAAGTTGCCTTCTTCGATGTATTTCTTTGCGTTGTCCAGCGCGGCGCCGGAATTTGCCATCTGTATTGCCAGAGGCAGTCCCGTAACCAATGAACCGACCAGGAATCCGCCGAGAGCAATCGGACCGAGGAAAAGCCCGACTGCTACGGGCGCGACTATTATCATAATGCCGGGCCCCATCATAGCATGGAGTGCGCCTTTGGTTGCGATATCCACGCAAAGAGAAGAATCCGGTTTTGCTTTTCCTTCCATTAAGCCTTTGATTTCTTTGAACTGCCTTCTGACTTCGTCGATTATTTTGTTTGCAATCTTACCTACTCCGCCCGCGAGGAATGAAGAGAATACGAACGGAATCATTCCGCCGATTAACAGGCCCGAAAGCAATTTGGGGTCGGATAAATCCAATACTAATTTACTTCCTGCAAAACGACTCAAAGTTGCAATATATGCGGTGATAAGGCCGAGCGCCGAAAAAGCGGCTGAGCCGATAGCAAATCCTTTGCCTATAGCGGCCGTTGTATTGCCTACGGCATCGAGTTGGTCTGTAATTTCTCTTACATCTTTTTTTTGTTCCGTCATCTCCGAAATTCCGCCTGCGTTGTCTGCGACAGGCCCGTAAGAATCGACGGCGAGGGTAATTCCCAATGTTGAAAGCATTCCCAAAGCGCCGATTGCTATGCCGTACATTCCGGCTACTTTATAACCTATTATGGTAGCGGCGGCTATACATACGACGGGAATAAGAGATGATACCATCCCGATGGACAATCCGCCCACTACTACTACTGCGGGACCGCTCTGCGCGGATTCGGCTAAACGTTTTACTGGTCTATAACTGGAAGAACTATAATATTCGCTTACTGCCGCAATAATGATTCCGGTTATAAGTCCGGCAATCATGGCCCAGAAGGGCCCCATAATGCCGTAGCTTTCATAAGTCAGCCCTACTTGTTTAATTATGAAATAAGAACCTATTGCCATTATGATATTGGCGACATATACGCCGATGTTCATAGCTTGCTGAGCTTTGCTGACGGGACCGAACCTCACCCAAAGTATTCCGATTATGGAAGAAACTATTCCCCATGCGGCGATAGCGAATGGTAAAAGCACTATGTTGCTGAACGAACTGGCAGATATGGCGTAGCCGATAGCAATAGTGGCTATTATTGCTTCGACATAAGATTCCAGAAGGTCGGCGCCCATTCCCGCTATATCTCCGACATTGTCTCCGACATTATCCGCGATGACTGCCGGGTTGCGCGGGTCGTCTTCGGGTATGCCTGCCTCTACTTTTCCGACCAAATCCGCTCCCATATCGGCGCCTTTTGTATAGATTCCGCCTCCCGAACGGGCAAATAAAGCCAGAAGCGAAGCTCCCATAGCATATCCGTTTACTGCCGATATGCTTCCGCCGACAATTTTATAGACCGCAAAAAGCCCCAATAATCCTATGCCGACCACCGTCAGTCCCATGACCGAACCGCCGGAAAAAGAAATCTGAAGCGCGGGCTTTAGTCCGTCTTTTGCCGCTTGTGTTGTTTTTGCGTTGGTCCGCGTGGCAATGCTCATCCCGATATAACCTGCCAATGCCGAACACACCGCTCCGGTTACAAAAGCTATCGCAGTATATATATTTATTTCGGTGCCGATGTCTTTATTTATCAGCGGCATAACGGAAAAAATAATAGCTATAGCAAGCACCACGAAAGCGACCGTCTTGTATTCTCTCTTCAAAAAGGTCCTTGCTCCGTCCTGTATCATCAGGGAAATCTCCTGCATTTTCTTGTCGCCGCTGGACTTTTTTAAGATATTCAGCGTAAGAAGCGCTACCACTATCAAAGCTAAAACACCTGCAAAAAGAGACGACAGTAACAGCATGTTATACTACCTCCTTTTAGTAACTTCTCGTCATTGCGAGGAGTCCCGCTGAAAGCGGGATAAATTCCACGACGAAGCAATCTCTTATCTAATGTTTAAGATTGCCACGCTCCCCGCCATCAAAGATTGGCGAGGTCGCTCGCAATGACATTATTCTTTAATTTGTCTATTAAAAATTTGCATCGCTTCATCGATGCCTTTTTTTATAATCACGGATATCGCGTCTAAAGATAGATCTATTATTTTGTCGATGACTTCCTTTTCTGAAGCGGAAAATTCGCTCAAAACATAATTTTTCAAATCTTTATTGTCTCTTCCGATGCCTATCCTGATTCTTGAAAAATCTTTAGTGCATAGTTCGTTGATAATGGATGCCACGCCGTTGTGGCCAGCGCAACTTCCGGTTTTTTTTATTTTCAAAGCCCCTAAAGGCAAATCCGCGTCGTCGTGAATAACGAGTATTTTATCGGGTTTTATTCCTGAATCGCCCGCAATTTTTTTTACCGCTTTTCCCGATAAATTCACGAATGTTCTGGGTTTCACGATTATTACGGCTTTGTCGCCCATATTTGTTTTTGCCCAGAAATAATCTTGTTTCTTTTTAAACTGGATAGACAATTTTTTTGCCAGAGCGTCAGCGGCCATAAAACCTGCGTTGTGTCGGGTATATTTATATTCTCTGCCGGGATTGCCTAATCCAATTATTAGATGCATTTTAATCCTTCATCAGCCTTTTTAAAAAACCCCCGCGCAGCCAATTGAACAACGCAAGGGTTTTTTACAAGTATTAAAACTATAACAATTGGTGTGGGGTTATTTCCCTTTTTTCTCTTCCTCTTTTTTGGGTTCTTCTTTTTTCTTGGCTTCTTCTTTCTTTTCTTTAGGCGCCACCGCTTCTTTCTTCTCTTTTGCGCCTTCCGCAGCTTTTTCTCCCTCTTCGGGAATTTCGGCTTCTTCCTTGCCTTTTTCGCTTATTACTTCCGGCTCTTCGGCCGCTTTTACAGCCTCTTCTTCGAGCTCTATCTTTCTCGGAGGAAGGATAGAAAGAACGCTTCTTTGCGGGTCGGTAACCATCTCCACGCCTGCGGGCAAGGTTAAGTCCTTGACGTGTATAGCATCGTGGATTTTCAAGTTGGAAATGTCTATTTCTATACGCTCCGGCATGTCCGTAGGCAGACATTTTACTTCCACCATTCTCAAAGAATGGTCCAACATACCGCCGGCTTTGACGCCTTCGGGCTCGCCTTTCAACACTATATGGACTTCGGAAATTATTTTCTTTTTCAACGAGACGCGCTGAAAATCCATGTGCAGTACTTCGTCGCTAACAGGGTCATATTGAGTTTCTTTTATAAGGACGAGTTGTTCGGATGTCCCTTTTTCGTCTTTGATTTTCAAGTTCGTCAATACGTTTTCTTGTCCTATACTGTGCAGAAAATGCACAAGTTTTTTCTTATCCATTTTAACGGGAATATTTTTGCCGTTGTCTCCGTAAACTATGCCCGGGACGAAACCCGATTTTTTCAACCTTCCTATTTCGCTTTTGCCTGTCTCTTTTCTTTCTTGAACGTCAAGGTCGATTTTTTTCATGAATGTTACCCCCTATCTATATGAAGTGTTAAACGAAGAGAGAACTTACAGAACTCTCGTTGTGTATCCTTTTTATAGCTTCACCGAGTAAAGGCGCTATAGAAAGAACCTGAATCTTGTTATGTCCGCTTTGTTTTTGAGGAATGGTGTTCGTGACAATAATCTCTTTTAATACCGATTTTTCCAGTCTTTCGCGGGAATCTTTTGAAAACACTCCGTGTGTGCTGCAGACATATACGTCTTTTGCCCCGCCTTTTTTAATGGCTTCCGCGGCTTGAATAACGGTCCCGCCGGTATCAATCATATCGTCCACTATAATCACGTTTCTTTTTTCGATATCGCCTACGATGTGCATCAGTTCCGCTACGTTCCTTTCGGGCCTTCTCTTATCCACGATGGCCAAAGAAGCTTCAAGTCTTTTCGCAAAAGCCCTTGCCCTTTCCACGCCGCCCGGGTCCGGAGAAACGATGGTCAAATCCGACAGCCGTTTCTTTTTTATATACTCTATTATTACAGGAGCGGCAAAGAGATGGTCTACCGGAATATCGAAAAAACCCTGAATCTGCCCGACGTGCAAATCTATTACAAGCACTCTGCTGGCTCCCGCCACCGTCAGGAGATTGGCTATCACTTTTGCGGAAATGGGAACGCGCGGTTCCGTTTTTCTGTCCTGTCTTGCATATCCGTAATAAGGAATGACCGCCGTTATCCTTCTTGCGGACGCCCTTTTCAAAGCGTCTATTATGAGCAAGAGTTCCATAATATTGTCATTTACAGGAGGGCAAGTCGGCTGAATGACGAAAGCGTCAGTCCCGCGAACGTTTTCCAGTATCTTTAAAAATATCTCGCCGTCCACGAAATTGGTTATCTCCATGGGAGAAAGAGGCGTGTCAAGATATTCCGCTATTTCCTCTGCCAGTTTCTTGTGTGCGTTACCGGAAAACAGCAACATTTCTGCGTCAAACATTCTCAGCTTCTCCTTTCATTTCTTTACAAAACGGTTGGAATTATATCACATCTGAAGTTTTAGATAAAGTTGAGGATGGAGAGTTAGAAAAAACAACTGAAGTGTGGATTATTGTAATTACAACTGATAGTGGTCAGTTGAGAATTTTTAAGAGCAGGAAGATCTATTATTGCCTTAATTCTAACTACCTAAATCTACTATTTTGAAATCCACTTTTGATACACCCGACGCACCAATTTCTTTGATTTCACTTTCAGTAAATTCTATTTGTATTTTTTTCGCCATTTTATTGTTTTCATTCCACGCTTCTACAATATATTCTATATTAGCTTGTGTAGTTGGGATATCGTCTATTTTTCGTTCTAAAGTAAAATATGGTTCTAGTTTTTCCATTGCCCACTGGGAATCTTTAATTTCCTCTTCTGTGAAACCACTCTCTTTTAGGATAAAAATACTTTCTATTTTGAAAGTGCCTTCTTCTACTTCATTAGGAAATGATTGAAGAGAATAGGTCATTTTTAAATGAAGATTTTTGATTTCAAAATCAAAATCTTTGCCAAGTTTATCCATCATCTCTGTTCTCATTTTGTCTATAGCATCATAGAAAGGATGTTTATCTACTTCTAACGAAAAAGCTGTTAATATATTAGGACATGGAATTGATAATGTATCAACAATTTCGGAGAAATGTGCATTTTTAAACTCAAGGTCAATCATAACAGAAAATATGCCCATATAAAGGAACATAGGTTCGTTTTCATATAAAATATCATTGCTTTCTTGATTTTTTATAGACAGATTTTTAAATGAACTACAACCACAACACAAAGAAAAACATATAAGGATAACTCCTATACATAAAATATATTTCTTTCTCATTATTTCTTTATTCACATTCGCACCCCTCTTTCTTCTTCTCAGAGTAAACTTCTGTTATTATTTTTCCTTTTGCTGTACACTCACAATCAATTCCTGTACCCCAAACATCTGGGTATGAGTATTTCAAATCAATATTAATTGTTACTGTGTATTGATATATTAGGCTAATACAAGGACCACTTGTGCAATTATCAAAGGATTGTGGGAGATTTAATTTCGCTACCGCTTCCATACCATTACATATAACTGTCCCCCCACGATGTTCTTCTGTCGGATAGCAATCTATTGAAACAGCATTAGTAAGTTTTATGCATAATCCTGATGGGTCTGTGTAATTGACAGGATTATTGGAGGCATATTTATATAAATTATCAAATTCTCCGAATGGATCTCTTGAAATAAATCTGCCAATTCTCGGGTCATAATACCTCGCCCGCAAGAAGACAAGATTATCCGCCTCATTGAATTGTTGTTCTCCGGTGAAGCCGTAGGCGTTGGTGGTAGCACCGGAAGAAGCGATTAGATTTCCAAAAGAATCATAAATATAAGAAGTAACAACTACTTCATATTCATCTGTCATTTATCTGGTTGTGCCCAATCCATCATACTGATAATACGAACTCGCTCCGCCTTTCTTCATGCTAATTAAATCATTCCCATGAGTATAGTAAGTAGTATCACCATTATTTACTTCCATTAACACCTGCACTAACGGCAAACCAATATCGTTTATATGGTTGGTTATTATTTTTTGCTTCAATTTCTTACAATTGAAAAATCAACCATCTTTGATTCATCATTCAAATAAATAAAGTAAACTATATCTCCTTTAAGATAAACCATCACCTTAGGGTATTTGATACTTTTTTTTGCCGTCTCGTCTTGAGGGAAATAACCACGAGACAATTCTAAAGCGTCAGCGGAATTAAGCAAAAAGGTAGGTGTTCCTAATGCGTCTTGAATTTGTTCTTGTGAAGAATTTTTTAGTTTTAATTCTTCAAGGATTGGTATATGTTTTTCTATTCTACTTTGATGATAACGGTCGACTGCATAATTCAATAGAAGAAAACTTCCAAATATAAAAATACCAATGAACAAAAGCACAAGAAAAATTTTACGAAGAATACTACTAGTCTTCATGCTAAATCCTTTCCAATTATTATGGACAACATCTATTACCTGTAGAATTACCTGTTGGAATTTGGCCGTTGTTAAAAGCATCTTGGCAAGCTTGCCCACAACTCTTACTTTTGTTTCTTGATGCATTGCGACCAACTTCATTTGCTTTACGGTCACAGGGGTCGCTACCTGATTCAGGAGATCTCCACCAAGGATCTTGGAACCAATCTCCTGCTATCCATGCTGTAAATTCTCCTCCTGGGCACTCTCGTGAAATCCTACAAC
>JAQURI010000037.1 GCA_028715665.1 Candidatus Ratteibacteria bacterium | reverse complement strand
ATTCAAGACCTTAATCCTGCCTGGATATGCAGGTATAAAGAAGAAATGGTCGAACTAATAAAAACCAAACACATAAAAAGCATTCTCACGCCAATACAATCAGGTAACGAGCGAATACTGAAATTGATGAATAGACCCATGAATTTACAAGAGTTTAAACAAACAATAAATCATATGAAGCAACTTTGTCCGCACCTAAGAGTAAGAACTCAAGTCATTGTGGGTTTTCCCACCGAAACGGAAGACGAATTTGAAGATACTGTCGCAATTCTTAAAACGTGTCCTTTTGACGAAGTGGATATATTCGCTTATTACGAAGTCGGGGGCTCAGCGGCCGAAAAAATAACTCCTAAAGTTCCCCCCGATATTATTGTCAAACGGGTTAAAAAACTGGCAAAAATTTTAACTGTGCCGTATCGCCTCAGCACTAACCAAGATAACTTAGAAACCAACAGGAAATTCCGACTATTTGCCAGACCAATAAAATCTTAATATTTTATCGACCATGTATAACAAACCACTTAGAATTCAGATAAGTTTAGCTGATCGTTGCAATTTGCAATGTAAGCATTGTCAAATATGGAAATTGCCTTATAAAAAAGAACTTATCTTCAAAGAATGGGCATCTGTTATTACCGACCTAACATCATGGCTTGGCTCTTATGACCTCTTTATTGGCGGAGGAGAACCCTTTATGCATAAAGATTCGTTAGATATCATCCGTTTTTGCCAAGAAAATGAAATACGAACAACAGTAAATACGAATGCTACTTTGCTAAATCCTCAAAGTATAAACATCTTGTCGAACCTCTCTAACGTAAATTTAACTATTTCACTTGACGGCAGTATTCCTCCTACCCACGATTATCTGCGCGGAGTTACTGGAACCTATAAAAAAGTAATGGATATTCTCCAACAGCTAAAAAACCCTAAAAGAAGATGTTCGCTTACAATTGCTACCGTCCTGATGGGCTACAATTGCGATGAGATAATTGACATTACAAAATTGGTTCAAGAAAAAGGCCTGGCAGACAGCATAACTTTTCAGGCATTAGAGCATCCGTTTGGCATGCTGTACGATAAGAAATGGTTTGATAAAAGCAGTCTTTGGCCCAAAGATAAAAAACTTGCTAAACTTATTAGTGTTATAGATAAACTTATCATTCTCAAAAAACATAATTTAAAGATATTGAATTCCACGGAACAATTGAAAATATTCCAGAAGTATTTTTTAAATCCGTTAGAAGATATACCCTATAAATGTGCAAGCGGTGAAAATAATTTTATAGTCAACCCGAGCGGTGAAGTGTTATTATGCTGGAGCATGCCTCCTGTAGCAAGCTTTTGTAAAGAGCCGAGAAAGATATGGAGTTCCGCTGCCGCAAATAAACAAAGAGAAACCATACATAAATGCAACCGATCATGTCGTTTTCTCAACTGCAATTTCAAAATATCCATACGGGGAAAAATAGATAGGCTCAAGGGGCTAGCAGGAATACATCTTAGGAAACATGTTCCTAATATATACTTTAACTTTAAAAAAATAATGCGTTTAAAATAACGACAGATGCCTTAATGCCGTTAGCTGGAAAAAATATTGCCACACGCATTGTTTATTTCTTCTTTCATTTTTTCTATAAAAACCTTCGTATCGAATTTCTTGGCTTGCCTTACACAGGCATCTTTGTATTTTTCAAGATTTTTGCTAACCTCTCTCACGGCATTAGACAGCTTTTCAGGATCAACATCCTCAACCAGCCTCCCGGTAATTTTATCAATGATTGTTTCCTTATATCCGCCTTCGTTTAGAGCGACTACCGGTTTGCCGGACGCCATTGCCTCAACAACCGTCATACCGAAATCTTCATCCTGAGCGGTAGCTATAAAACCTTTGCACTCAGCATAAAGTTTAGATAGTTCATCGGTATCATATACTGCCCCTTTAAATATCACGTTCTCGGGGCACATCCGTTTCAACCTCAAAAAATACTTTGTATTTTCTTTGGAATACGTACCTATGATAATCAGTTTTTCTTCGGGCGTTCTCTCGAATGTCTCCAGTTGTAATTCAAGCCTTTTATAAGGGTCAATTCTGGATACACTGAGCCAATAATCTTTAGGCTTTTTAAAATAAAACACATCCGTAGACACAGGATGGTGGATTATCTTACTTTCCCGGGAATAATATTTTTTAATTCTTTTTTGTACATTTCTACTTGGCGCAATAATCCGTTTTAAGTGTTTTGCAAAGTATTTATCCAGCTTTATCAACAGTCCAATGACACTTTGCGCAAAAAAATTATTTTTTGAAAAATACCTATAACGCAAGTCATACAGCCCTCGCTCGGGGCTAAGACAATACCAGAGGTTTTTTTTATGTTTCTTTGCTGCGAAAATACTGCAAAAACCGCCAAAAATAAAAAAATCAAACTGCGAAGAACAATTATAAAGAAAAAACCTGTATTTACTCATCATCTGTTTAAAGTATTTCACGGGCAGCACTTTTCCCGCCGAAATTATTTTCACATCGCCATAACCTAACTCAGATATTTTTCCCCTGTCTATATTAGTTGTTATAATAGTTGCCTCAAGAGCCCTGGCCAAAATCAAAAAGGTTATCTCTGCACCACCCACTTCGTCAAAATAGTCGTGGAAAATAGCGATTTTCATATCAACTGTTCTTTTATTTTTTTAAGAAAAACCGTTGTGTCAAATTTTTTAGCCTGTTTTATACAGGCGTCTTTGTACTTTTCGGGGTTTTTGCCTACTTCCTTAATAGCTTCTACCAGCTTATCGGGATTAATATCATCTATTAATTTACCCGTGATACCATCTATAATCGTTTCTTTATATCCGCCCTCGTTTGCGGCAATCACAGGCTTGCCTGATGCCATTGCCTCAACAACCGTCATACCGAAATCTTCGTCCATCGCCGTTGTTATTAACCCCTTGCAGTCAGCATATAAATCCAAAAGTTTATTAAAATCCGCCCAGCTTATAATCTGAACATTTCCGGGTTTTATCTTCTTTATATAATCGGCATACGCTAAAAAATGCAACGATTTTTCATAACTGCCGACAAGAATCAGTTTCTCGTTCGGCATCTTGGAAAAAGCCCTCATCTGTATATCAATTCTTTTATGATATAAGAGCCTGTTCACGGAAAGCCAATATCCTTTTTCCTCTTTATAATAATATTTTGAGGTTTCGATGGGCGGATTAATAATAATTGTTTCCCTTCCCAAATATATTCCTACCCTCTTCTGCGTATTCCTGGAATTGGAAGCTATTCTATCAACGTGTCTAATATACTTCCTGTTTAAATAGCGATTGTAATATACCCAGATATCAAAAAACCGTCTTAAGTAAGACGGAACAAAGTTTTGCCGAATATACCCATACAAGTCCCATATCTCCCTTATAGGGGAATGAACATACCATAAATTAGGTTTATTATGCACTGCTGCAGAAACTGCCCAATCGCCGACTATAATGAAAAAATCATATTTATCCCTAAGGTCTAATCTACTAAACCGCCATAGAGCCGCCTGTTGCCTAAAAGGGGCATTAAGAGGAATTCTGCCTATCGATTTAAGTTTGACATCCGAAAAACCCATTTTTTCGATTTTTTTCTCGTCAATGTTAGTAGAATAGAAATCCGCATTCAATTCTCTTGCCAATGTAAGTCCCACTATTTCCGCTCCTCCGATATTGTCCATAAAATTATGGAAAATAGCTATTTTTTTCTTCATTTTTTAATGTAGTTAGAGCTTATAGATATCAAATATACAGACATTAAACCGTCGTTATATATTTCCTTGAAGTGCTTTTGATAAAAAGCAAATGTCTCCTCCTTTAAAGGAGTAGTCGCAAAATTCGTGCTGTAAACCACTTCTTTCATGGATTGGGACAATATTACATAGTCAACATTTTCTAAAGAAGGGATTTTATCGTGTTCGTAAAATATTGCATCATGCAAAAGATATCCCGACCTGCCGAATTCAACGTCCTTCTTTCCTGCATAACTGAATAGAGCAGAAGTTCTTAAGTCACTTGCCATTGTCCCTTTTAAATTTAAACCGATAATACTTTTTACGGAATCTACTTCGCTTTTTCGATAATATCTTCGCATGCTAAAAGGATCATTATATATTCTAAGTTGCGAGACAATCAGCAATATTAATGTAATCGGTATAATAAACACTCTAAATTTTTTTCTTTTACACCAATATAGCCCGAAAAGGACTGCCATTAATGGAAAAGAATAATCAAGAATCCTTGCATAAAACCGTTCGAAAACCAGTCCGACAAATATAATTATTAACCCCCAAAACCAGCCCCTTAATGCCTTTTGCTCTGGGCTCAATTCTTTCTTAAAGAAAAGGGGCAGTAAGATGAGAACATAGACGTGTACGATTACGGCTTGTGCTATATAATTATTTAGTGTAATTGCCGAAACATGGTAATTTTTTGCGCCTAACCTCAACAATCCCTGGAAAAAATTGAATGGGGAGAATACAAGAATCGCCGAAGGTATTAATATTATTAAGGGTATATTCTCTGATTGCAGAAAACTAAAATCCTTAATGAAATACAGACAAATCAAAAAAACCAAGCAGGATATTATAAAAATGAATATCTTTAGGATATCCATAGCAATTACAGAGTTTCTTATCAAGACGAATTGAGCGGGGTCGAATATTTTTACCCATGCCAGATAAAATACTATAAGCCCTACAAAAGATACGGTAACTTTTTTATATATTTTAGAATCAGCAGTCTCTGTCGAGTAATATAAGGATATCCCAATGCCTATCAGTATCACAACCAGAGCACAAGCTGCCGTATGGTAGGAGGTAAAAGTAAGAAGGGCAAATATTATAAAAAGAATCAAATTATTGGGATTTTTATTTTTGAGATATCTTATAAAGAAAAGCAGAGATGTCCATATAAATACATAAGCCATTCCGCTGCTGTTTATATATTCGACGCTTAACGCTCTCGTATACTGAAGCAGATTCTCCGGCGCAAGAGCATATACGGAAAAAGCCAACAATCCCCCTAGGTTGTCCCCGGATATTTCTTTTCCCAGAAAAAAAATGACTATAGCGCCCAAGATATAAACTAAATATAAATCGCCAAAAATAGGATTAAAAATTTTCGCTAACAGGCGCGCCGACGGATATCTCGCGGCCTTGTCCATAAAATCAAACGCCATACCCGTATTAAGCGGTTTTATGTCGTGGACACTTGTAAATGCCTCGTAGGGCGAATAGGGAAGGTATTCATGCAAAGATATATACGCTCTTAAATAATAACCCGCTGAAAATACCACTATTACAATAAAAAAACAGAATACAATTTTATATACTTTTTTCACTAATCCGCTCTCTCAATTTCGGAGTTTCTCATAATAAAATCAAAGATTAAATTTTCTGAAAACTTATTGCCATCTACATTAAGATGGTCATCATTTATTTTATAAAATTGCATCCCCTGTTGGGCTTTAAAATGCGGCAATAAATCTAAATAAGGAACACCCCTCTCTTCACAAAAACTTTCCAATAGTTTTTGCGGCTTATCAGACGACAGAGTTCTATAATCAAGAGCAAATCCGCATTTTTCAAAAAAAGAAAAATGCGAAGTGTCTATTTGGATTGAACGCGGCATAATGATAATAAAAAGCTTGGAATTTATTCTTTGGCACAACGAATTTATATCATCTAAAAGCCCTTTCGCTTTTTCCCATGCCTGCATATTTTCTTCGGTTTCCATAAGTATATTATCCAGAAGATAATTTTTATGCCTACAACTTATATATAAAAGCCAAATATTGATTTTTCCTTCTTTACCCAACGCAATTAATTCCGGGTCTATAGCGCATTTTTTTACTGCATCATAATCAAAGAATCTTACAATCATGAGGTCTCTTTTTTCTTTCAAAAAACCGTAAATATACAGTTTGTTACGCAAAAATTCTAAAAGTTTTCGAGTCCTATCTTTAAAGCGGCACGATTTATACAAATTATACAGGCCACTATTATATTGCACGTCTGTTAGGTCATTGCCTACATAATAAAACAATAACACAACCTCGGGCTTAAAAGAAACGCCTTTTGTTTTCATTTGTATTGAGTAATCAATGGGGCCCATTCCGGCTCTAGCAGTATTTAATATTTTAATGCCTGACGTTTTTAAATCTTCCGCCAATAATTCATAAAGACTATCTCTGGAATGCCAATCAGCAATAAAAGAATCCCCCAAAATAAGAATTTTATATTTGGGGTTTTCTCTCTTTCCGTCACATAACATTTCTTTGTATAAATCGGTTTTAATAAGCCCAAAACGCAAAATTAGTTCAAACATAATTAGGATCAATAAAATACTAATCACAAAAACCAGGATATTAATTGTTATTTTTTTAAACAAACTCATGGTATAAAATTTTTAATCTGCGCTAACAACAACTATTTCCATATTGGGCGTAAATTCGCCGAACCACTCGACATGCTCCTTAAGCATACGCCATTGGAAATTATATACCCCAGGCGTAGACGGCGCTTTAATTTTAAAAACGAATTTAGCTTTTTCTCCCGGGACAACCCGTTCAGAAGGACAAACCCTCACTAGCCCCCAGATGTGATTATCTTGGGGGTTTTGCGAGCCCAACGCATGTCCCGATTCCCCAGGCACCCAAATTTCACTTCCTGTATTCTTAATAGTTATAGAAACTTCTCTTTTCTGCCCAACGGTTAGTCTGGCAGGGATATCCTGAGAGACAAACTCCGATTTACGAAGAAGAGGTATTAAATATCCTGTTTCATTTGAGTAAATTATTGTTGATTTGTCTATCTCGCCCATCCATTCTTCAAGATGGAAAATCCTCAAAATGGGGTCTTTGATGTAACGATAATTTTCATTAATCACATAATCCGCCTTAGTTATCATAACGACTTTTTCTTCTTGAGGCGGATAGAAGGTATCTTGGTAACTTCTTATTTCTGGGATATTAGATGTAACACTATAACCATGCTCATTAGCCCATTGCATTAAATCGATTGTATCTTTGGAAATATACCTGATATCACTGCGAACGTCGTAAAAAATAGTACCAGCAAACGTGTTTTTATAAACAAAAATTGGCGGGTAGGTCAAAGTTGCCAAAAATATCAGTATTATGGCCATAATTTGTCCGAAAAATCTTATTTTTTTACATATTATTAAAAACCCCGCCGCCGCTATAGGTGCAACCGAGAAAATAGAAAACTCCAAGGTCCTATAGGGGTCAAAAGGCATTTCTGCCAACGCTTTACCTCTAAACACAAAGAACGCTATTGCCGTTATCCAGAAAATTAAATAGAAAATGTTAATTATTGTTATGTCGTTCAGTTTCTGCTCCCTGGTGAAGAAAAAGCCTATTAAGGACAGGACCAGAAAAATACCAAGCATCATCCATAATTGAAAAGGATAATGTAACGGTATAAGGTTACTGCGAAAAATTATCAGGAAAAAGGAGAACAAAACCAACAAGCAAAAGGAAAAACACCAGCCCCTTTTCATTGTATTTAAATCAACTCTTCTTACTAAAAATACTCCCCCTATAAAAGCAGCTGTTATAATGAGTAATATCAAAAATATCAGCTTAAATGGAGTTATTATTAACGTAAACGCAAGGCGAAAGGCAAAAAACCAGTAAAATAACGTACAAAATAAAAAACCCGCTGTCATCGACAAAGCATACGACAATTTTTTTGAATCTTTCAGAAAAAATAAACTATAAAACAAAAGCCAACATATAACCATAATATTTGACCAATGATGCGACAAAATGATCAAAATCATAGATATGGTTACGAGTACTTTATTAAGAATACTTTTCCCTGCATTAGGGCCAAAAACTTCCTTATCAAACAGATAAATAATCAATGGAAAGAAAAATAAACCCACAGTTTCTCGCACCGGCTGGGAACTCCAGTGAATATGTGGACCAAACACAGAAAGCAAAAAACAAGATAATAAACTTATGCCGTCAGAAAAATGCTTCCTTAAAAAAAGATAAAAAAACAAAATTCCCAAACAGGGAAATATTTGTGGAAGAAATAAAAATATTTTGATGGGCTCAAATCCTATAAGGGAAACTGCAAAAACCAAAAGATGGAGCACCGGAAATGCTCCATAATTATAGTAACTATCAATAAAGTTGATTTTATGATTGTCTACCAGGTATTGGACCTGCTGGAAATCTCTTATGCCGTCTTCGGTAAATGGAATGGGATATCCAAGTAAATAAGGCAATACTCTCAAAAGATAAGCCAAAATAACTATAACGGCTATTAGGGCATTTTCTTTTTTTAGGAATTTGATTAACCGTCTTTTAAGCATTAGCTTCGGAATAGAGTCATTCCCCTTTAATTCCTAAAATACTTAACATAAAAGAAGAAAATATTGTCTGGATGCCCATAATAATCAAAGTCAGGGCTACTATAGAATTTTTTATTTCTATTAATTCCCCAAAACCGCCGTTTAACCATTTGGAAAATATTAAAATATAAATAATTATGCCGGGTATTACCATTAATATTCCGGCAATGCCTGCTTTTTCTATCGTCAAGTATTTATAAAGATCATTGAGCGTTGCTTTCTCCCCGAGGTGTGTCACGGCATAAGTCTTGGCGAACAACGAAAAAATAATTAATTGATATCCCGTTATAACTAACAATGCCGACAGAAACATAGGATGATAGTGAAATTTTATTCCCAGAATTTCCGGCGTTCCTAAATACATCCACAACATAGAACTCATTCCCAAAACAAAAAGTATTATGCCCGGAATAAAGAATAAAAATAATGGGCTATACAATAACATAAACCTTAAATGCCGCCATCCATCCGCAAATGTTTTTAATTTTGATCTGCCTTTTCTTTCGTAATAATTAATGGGTATTTCTTTAATTTTTAATTCGGATTTAATTGCTTTTATGACCATCTCCGAAGCGAACTCCATCCCTTTCGCCCGTAAATTCAATTTATCCAAAGCATCTTTGGTAAGGGCCCTCATCCCGCAATGCGTATCTCGGATTCGCGTTTTAAAAAACAATCTTAACGTTCCGGAAAGCAGCGGATTGCCGATATACTTATGCGACCATGACATTGCCGTTTTTCCAATATTACCTTCAAACCTGCTTCCGATAACGAAATCATATCCTTTACGAAGTTGTTCTATAAATTTAGGGACCTCGTGAAAATCATAAGTGCCGTCGGCATCGGCAAGAAACAGGTATTTCCCTTGGGCAGAATATAACCCTTTTAGACAGGCGGCCCCGTAACCCTCTTCTTTCTCATGTATGAGCCTAACCTGCTTTTCGATTGCAATCTGGCAACTTTTATCCGTAGAGCCGTTGTCTACCACTATAACTTCTGCATTTAACTTATTGTCTTTTATAACCTTTTTGATGTCATCTAAGCAAAAACCCAGCCCATCTTCCTCGTTTAGGCAGGGAAGCACAACACTAATTTCGGGTTTTGGGTTTTCCATTTTTATACTATTTATTAAATATCCTTATCAAATAATTGCCATAATAAACACCTAAATTTCCCGGCATGAACGCATAGCAATATTTGACCGGTCCTGTCTGCGAGTCCGGAATTTTTGAAATCGCATCCCAGTCCGCTTTATTAATTATATAATTCCCTTCCGCAAAAAATATATATTTTTCTCCCTTACATATCTGTCCCGCTTTCCCGTCGCAGCTCGAAAGAAAAAAACCGTTTTTGTTTTCTATTTTAGAAATGTCCAGACGCTCGGGTCCCAGATAGAATAATTCGGCAGAACTTCTTTTCACGGAAACATCTACAGTTAAACGTTCTCTCGCGATAATATTAACTGCTTTCAAGAAATTATTACAGAATAATGGTTCCGGAATATGTAAGGAACACAAAAAAATTATTATCGAAATATATAATCCCGCCGGTATTTTTCTAAAGGTGAGACCATAAAAAACAGAGGAGATGCTAATTGCAAAAGCGGGATAAAGAGGGATTAAGTACCAAGGGAGCTTGGTTTTGGCTATCAAAAAAACCCCAAAAATAACAATAATCCAGCTCAATAAAAAAGGATTTGATTTTGTTTTTTTGTGCTTATACAAGATAACACACAAAGAAATCAATAAAAGGTAAAACCATAAATACAGGCCGTTTTTTATAACAAAAAGATAAAACAAATTGCCGTAATTGTGCATTTCTATTGCGGTAGTTGCTCTTTTAAAAATCTGGCCTAAAAAGAAGTTGTTTATAAAATTTGAGCCGTGTAAGATAATTTGAATCAGATACCACGGCAAGGCTACTATTAAAAAAGACATTAAAGTTCTGAAATAATTTTTGTCTGCGACAGCTTTAAAGTTTTTGGTCAGAAACAGGTATAAGAGTATTATAAAAATAGGGAAAAGTCCAACCGGACCTTTGGTCATAACGCCGAGTCCGAGAGAAACTCCTAATAAATAATAAAATTCTCGTTTTTCTTGTGTCAGCACGAATAGGTAAAGTGACAACACGATGAAGAAAGTAACCGGAACATCCAACATCAACATTCTCGACTTATGAAGAAATTGGGGGGAAGTCAATAAAATAAGAGAGGATAAAAGCGCGACTTTATTGTTAAAAAGTTTTTCTGCTAAAAAAAATGTGGCCATAAGGGTTGCCAAACCAAAAAGGGCAGGCCAAAATCGTGAAGAAAAAGTGCTTATGCCAATAAATTTATAAGTAATTGCCACAAGATAAAACAAAAGGGGCGGCTTATAAAACCACGGGTTAAAATCGTGATGAAGAGTAACCCAGTCACCTGTCTGTAATATTTCTTTGGAAATTTCGGCATACGTTGCCTCGTCCCAATCGGCAAGGCTTCCTTCATCCAGCCGCAAAAATATAACGACGAAATAGAGCAATGCTATGAGGAACAACATCCAAGCCCTATTGTTTACTGTCGGTTTCATGTGTTTAAAGTTTTGCCCTAGCGGGTTTCATTCCGTGTTTCAGCTAAGGTTGCAAATGCTTTAATTCCTTTTTCAATCTAAACATACTGATGACAAAATAAAAAATCGTAGAATATATTTTCACCTTTGTGTTCCTGTTTTCAACCCAAGTTAAAGGAACTTCTTTTATCTTATATCCCATATGCTCGGCTTTTATTAAAAACTCGGTATCAAAAAACCATCTGTTGTCTTTAACGTATGGCATTAGTTTTGTGACGGCTTTTTTGGAAAATGCCTTAAATCCACATTGAGCGTCGCTAAATTTATTATTAAAAACTATTTTAAGGCCTAGGTTGTAACCCCTTGAAAGAATTTCCCTGTCCAGTCTTCTTAAAACATTAGATTCTTTTACGAGTCTTGTTCCGATTACAACATCATTTCCT
>JAQURI010000036.1 GCA_028715665.1 Candidatus Ratteibacteria bacterium | reverse complement strand
GTAATCTTGACCCGAATAACGATGTGACTTTGGATTGCAAGTTGGAAGGGTTGAAGTTGAGCAAAGTTGCGGGACGAGTGTTAACCGCCGAAAGCATGAATGCACATAATACTTTTGATAATCCCGGTTTGGTCAAACCGAGCACTCTGGAAGACATAACTATTAAAGATAATATTATTAATGTAAAGATACCTTCAAAATCAGTAGTTGTTTTGGCGATTAGCGATAAACAATAAAATTTACAAAGTAAAAAAATAAGAATAAAGTGCTTATGGAAACTTTTAATTGTTTTTATGTGTTCGGTTTTAATTTGGGGAAAGTATTTGTTTTAACCGGATATTTCATTCTGCTCGGCTGTATACCTGCATTTACGCAGAGTTCAAAAACAGACGCCGGCATTGTCTACAGGGAACGCATTTTAATCAATAAAGACTGGCGTTTTTATAAGTATGATTCAATGACGGAAGCAGATGATTTAATTTATGATGTGCGCCCGGAGGTAAAGGAAACAGATAAGGTCGTAATAGCGGATGAGAAACCCACGGAAGCTGTGAAAGTAGAAGCGAAGCAAGAAGTGCTCAAGCCCTGGATTTTACCGACCGGAAACGACTTCATCAAAGACCCGGCCAATCGGTACATCCGTCCCGAAGGGAATCCCGGCAGTAATTTTTCGTTTGTTCAAAGCGATTTTGACGATAGTTCATGGGAGAAAGTTAATCTGCTGCACGACTGGGCGATAAAAGCACCTTTTTTTAAGGGTTGGAATGCTGAAGTAGACGGCGGCATGGGACGCTTGCCCAGTCCCGGCGTGGCCTGGTATCGCAGGAAACTTGACATTCCGTCTTCGGACGCCGGCAAGTCCATATTTCTTGATATAGACGGCGCAATGTCTTATGCCATAGTTTGGCTGAACGGCAATCTGGTCGGCGGCTGGCCTTATGGATATGCCTCGTGGCGTTTGGATCTGACGCCTTACATCGTGCCGGGCGGCGAAAATCAATTGGCGATCCGTTTGGATAACCCTCCAAAATCGTCGCGCTGGTATCCCGGCGGCGGAATATATAGAAATGTCTGGTTGGTAAAAACTAATCCCGTTCATGTCGGTCAATGGGGTACTTTTGTGACGACAAGCGATGTTTCCGAGAATTCTGCAAAAATCGATATAGAAGTCACATTAGATAATGATTCACAGAATGATGTTGATGTTTCGATTATTACAAAAATTTTTACCCTGAATTCCGAAGGTGAAAAAACAAAAAATATAGTTGCAGAATTTGGACAAATTAAAACAAAGATTGCAGCAAGCAAAGCAAGTAAAATTAAAAGTTCCGTAATTCTCAAAAACCCAAAACTATGGGGACCGCCGCCGACACAAATTCCCAACCGATATATTGCAGTAACTTCACTTTATCGGAATGAAAAACAAATAGACCAATACGAAACTAAATTCGGCATTCGTTCCTTACGGTTCAAACCTGATTCCGGTATTTACGTTAACGATGAACTAATTAAAATAAAAGGCGTCAATCAGCACCATGACTTAGGCGCTTTGGGCGCGGCATTTAATGTCCGGGCGGCGGAGCGCCAGCTCGAGATTCTTAGAGAAATGGGCTGCAATGCTATCCGCACGGCGCATAATCCGCCCGCTCCTGAGTTGTTAGAACTGGCGGACAGGATGGGATTTCTCGTTCTGGATGAGATATTTGATGTCTGGGAAATGAAAAAGACGCCGCTTGATTTTCATCTTATATTCCCGGATTGGCATGAGCAGGATTTGCGTGCTTTTATTCGCCGGGACAGAAACCACCCTTCTGTGATTATGTGGAGTTTCGGCAATGAAGTAGGAGAGCAATATGCCGATGAGAAAGGCGCAATGGTGGCTAAGCAACTCTATGATATTGTGAAAGAAGAGGATTCTACTCGCCCCGCGACTACCGCTATGAATTGGGCTAAGCCGGATATGCCTCTGCCCGAAGTACCGGACATCATTGGTTTGAATTACCAAGGCGAAGGGATTCGTCAGGACCCTATGTTTGAAGGAACTGACCGAATCCGCACTTCATCCCAATATGGTGCTTTCCGCGAAAAATTTCCAAATAAAGTAATTCTCAGTAGTGAAACCGCCTCCGCAGCCAGCAGCCGCGGCATTTATTTATTTCCGGTGGCGCAAGACGTTAGTTCGCCTATACGTGACGGCAGAGGAGGCGATTCTAAAATTCGTCAGGTAAGCTCTTATGAGCTTTATGCCGTTGATTTCGGTTCTTCTGCGGATAAAGTTTTTGGTTCGATTGACCGGCATCCGTTTGTCGCCGGAGAGTTTGTCTGGAATGGTTTTGACTATATCGGCGAACCTACTCCGTATTATGAAGCTCGAAGTTCATATACGGGAATTATCGACCTGGCCGGGTTCAAGAAAGACCGCTTTTATCTTTACCAGTCGCAGTGGCGGCCGGAACTGCCGATGGCGCATATTCTGCCGCATTGGAACTGGCCGGAACGTATCGGGCAAATCACACCGGTGCATGTTTTCACTTCCGGTGACGAAGCCGAGTTGTTCCTAAACGGCAAATCACTCGGACGAAAGAAAAAGGGACAATATGAATATCGTCTGCGTTGGGACGATGTTATTTACAAGCCGGGCGAACTAAAAGTAATAGCTTACAAAAACGGGAGGAAATGGGCCGAAGATATTGTAAAGACCACAGGTGAGCCGGCCGGACTTAAAGCTTCCGCGGACCGGACTGTAATAAGAGCCGACGGTTTGGATTTGTCATTCATCACGGTACGCGTAGTCGATAAAAATGGGCTCACAGTCCCTCGCGCAAAAAATTTAATAAAATTCAAGGTTGATGGTCCCGGAGAGATAGCAGCTACAGACAATGGTGATTCAACGGATATGACAGTATTTTCCTCACGCGAACGCGAAGCTTTTAATGGGTTGATTTTAGTTGTTGTTCGCCCCAAACAGGGCTCTTCAGGTTCAATAACAGTTACTGCAAAATCACCCGGTCTAAAGGACGCTCGAGTTATTGTAAAATGTAAATAAAACAAAAAATAATAAAAATATATTTGATATCATATAAAAATAATCAGGGAAGTTAATAAAAAAGAGAAATGTATAAATTCAACTGTTGCGATTTTGTTGAAGTATAGATATAATTCCCCTTCAAAATATAAAAATTTTGAGTTTGTTTTCCCGAAATGAACTTACGTTAAGAAGGAGACCGATATGCGCTATGTGAGTTTACAGAAAAACAAATTGTCCCAGTTCGTCAAATCTCTGCAAAAAAAATATAAAGTCGTGGCGCCCGTAAAAAAAGAAAATCTATTTGTGTTCGCAGAAGTGGAAGACCCCGAAGAAATAAGTATCGATTATATACCTACGATTCTCCCGCCCAAGAAGTATTTTCTTCCGCAGCACGAAAAATTGGGAACTTTTGTAAAAGACAGTGTTTCGATGGCGGAAACAAATATAGATGTTGAACCTACCGTTTTGTTCGGCGCCCATACTTGTGACATTGAAGGAATAGAATGTATGGACATAGTTTTTCACGACAGCCCTTTAGACCCGTATTTCGGCAAAAGAAAGAAATCCGTCATAATCATAGGCTATGAGTGTATGAAGCCGTGTGATGAATACGCGACATGCGTTACCATGGATACGCTTAATCCCAGGGCAGGCTACGATATTATGATCACCGACATCGGAGATAAATACATTCTTCATTTGAACTCGCCGGAGGGAATAGAAATAGGCAAGAACGCGCTATTCGGAAAAGTAACAAACGAACGCGATATGAAAAATAAACTTTTGAAACTCCGCGAAGATAAACTGAAAAATTTTAAAGTGCTTCTTGACGCCGAGTATAAAGAACTCAATAAAATATTCAAAGGCTCCTATAATAGCGAAACATGGAAAGATGTGGGAAGGAAATGTGTTTCCTGCGGCAACTGCACGGCTGTATGCCCGACTTGTTATTGTTTTGATATATACGATGACGTCAAACTGGATATGAGCGGGGGAGAACGCAGGAGAGTGTGGGATTCATGCCAACTTGACGAGTTCGCAACGGTTGCGGGGGGCGAGAATTTCCGTAAAGAACGTTCTTCCAGGCAACGACACCGATACTACAGGAAATTTGATTATTCGGTGATTAAATACAATAAATTTTTCTGTGTGGGGTGCGGCAGGTGCACGCGCACTTGTATGGCCGATATCAGCTTGATTGAAACCGTCAACTCATTGACCAAGGAGCAAAAAAATGCAAAGTAAAACTTTGAAAAAAGGAAAAACAATTCCCGCCGATTTTTTGTATTCACCCAGGGCCGCTACGATAATAAGAACCAAACAGATGACGGCAAACGAGAAATTTTTTGAAATAGGGTTCGATGACGGCCAGCCTCTCGGACAGCAGCCCGGACAATTTATTCAGCTTTCGATTTTCGGGGTAGGTGAAGCTCCCGTCGGTGTTTGTTCTTCCCCTACCAAAAAGGACAGGAGCACTTTTGAAATTTGCGTCAGAAAAGTGGGCACATTTACCAGCGCTTTACATAGACTCAATAAAGGAGACAAACTCGGAGTTAGGGGACCTTTCGGAAGAGGTTTTCCTATAGACGAACTTAAAGGAAACGACGTTCTTATTGTTGCCGGAGGTCTCGGCATTGTGCCTCTTCGGTCTTTAATAAATTTTATTATTGACAGAAAAAGAGATTTCGGAAATGTAATGATACTTCTCGGCTGCAAAGAACCGAAAGACAGGTTATTTACCGATGAAATAGACGAATGGGGAAATATGCTTAATATCAGTTATGCATGTACGGTTGATAGAGCGGCTCCAGACTGGAAAGGCAACGTAGGCGTTATTACGACTCTTATACCCGGCGTGCATATCGATAAAAACAGGACTTATGCCGTAGTTGTAGGCCCGCCGGTCATGTATAAATATGTGATAGCCGAACTTCTTAAAAAAGGACTGTCCGAAAACCAGATAATACTTTCCTTAGAGCGCAGAATGAAATGCGGTTTGGGAAAGTGCGGCCATTGCCAGATAAATCATCTTTATGTATGCAAAGACGGCCCCACTTTTACGTATGCCGAGTTGAAAGGATTGGGGGAGGCGCTATGAGCGACAAGAAAAATAAAAAAGTGCGCATTGCATTCTTTGATTTTGCCGATTGCGAAGGCTGCCAGCTTCAACTTACTTATCTTAACGAACAGTTGGTTGGGTTGTTGGACCATGTCGAAATAGTAAATTTCAGAGAGGTAATTTCGGAAAAAAGCGATAATTACGATATTGCGATAGTCGAAGGTTCTATTACCAGAAAGCATGATGAAGAACGCGTAAAAGAAATACGTAAAAACGCAAAAATAGTGATTGCTTACGGAGCGTGCGCATGTATCGGAGGAGTTAACGGTTTAAGAAAAAAATTCACACAGCAGGAAGCAAAAGATATAGTGTATAAAGGCAGAGAGTTTCCCCTCGAAGCAGGGGAGCCGAGGCCCGTACATGATGTGGTAAAAGTCGATTATTATATTCACGGTTGCCCTACAAATAATGAAGAGACGATAAAAGCGTTGAAATCAATCCTTATCGGCAAGGGATATCAACCGCCGACTTATCCGGTATGCGTAGAATGCAAACTAAAAGAAAACGTATGTTTGTTTGAAAAAAGGCAGGTGTGTATGGGTCCCGTAACCAGAGCCGGTTGCGGCGCGTGGTGCCCAAGTTACGGAAATATTTGTTACGGATGCAGAGGGCTTCTTGACAACCCGGCGACGCAAGGCGAAATGGATATACTGAAAAAACACGGATATACTTTGGAAGAACTTACGCAAAAATTCGAAACTTATAATTTATGCAGAATGATGGGGGAGCAAAATGAGCCAAAAAAATCTTAATATAAATGTCGAATACCTGACTCGGGTCGAAGGACACGGGAATATCGTAATAAACGTTAAAGAAGGCAGGCTACAGAAGTGCGAACTGCAAATTATAGAAGCGCCGCGGTTTTTTGAAGCTATGCTGCGCAATAGGTCTATTTTCGAAGCGCAGCATATTACTTCCAGAATTTGCGGAATATGTTCTACGGGACACTGTATGGCTTCAATAAAAGCTTCCGAAGATGCCGCCGGATTTACACCCACGCAACAGACGGTCTTGCTTAGAAAACTTTTACTTCATTATGAAACTATGGACAGCCATCTTCTGCATGCGGCTTTTCTCGTTGCCCCGGATGCTTTGGGCGCGCCGAGCGTTCTGCCGCTTTTAAGCACGCATAAAGCTCTTGTTCTTATGGTGTTGGGCATGAAAAAAGATTACAGCGACCTTTGCGACATGCTTGCCGGAAGACATACTCATCCCATTACGGTATGTCCGCGTGGATTTACAAAACTTCCCACTAAAAAGGAATTGCAGAAGACAAAAGATATCCTTATTCAACATAAAGCAAAACTGGAAAAAATAGTTGACCTTTTTACAACATTGAAGTTGCCTTCTTTTGAAAGAGAAACGGAATACGTTGCTTTGACTCATCCGGACGAATATGCTTTTTTAGACGGCGAGATTACTACGACGGACATCAATTCCCTTGTCCATCCGCATGATTATAAAGAGGTAATCCATGAATTCCATGTGCCTCACAGCACCTCGAAGCATTCTAAAAACAAGAGGGATTCTTACATGGTAGGCGCTTTGGCAAGAGTCAATATCAATTTTGACAAATTAAACAAACAGGCAAAAGCCGTTGCAACGGCTTTGAATTTCAGGACTCCTTCTTATAATCCTTTTATGAATACCGTGGCGCAAGTTATCGAATGTGCCTATTGTTTGTATGATGCGCTCGCAATCGTTGACCATTTGTTGAAAGTAGGCATTAACTACGATGAGGTCGTAAGTTCCTGGCCAAAAGTCGACGAATGGCCTGCATTTAAATGCAAAGCGAGAAAAGGCGTGGGCGCAGTAGAAGTTCCGCGCGGAACACTCATACACGAATATACCATTAACGACCGCGGCATCATAAAGAACGCCAATTGCTGCATTCCCACCAACCAGAATCTTGCAAACATCGATTTAGACATGAAAAAAATGATTCCAGAGATACTGGATAAATCCAAGAAGGAAATAACGCTCCTTGCGGAAATGTTAGTCAGGGCGTATGACCCGTGCATTTCCTGTTCGTGCCATCTGCTTAACGTTGAATTTATGGAATAGCAGAAAGAAGTCCTTACTTTTTGATGGAAAGAATACTTGTAATAGGCGTAGGTTCTGTTTTAAGAGGCGATGACGGTGTAGGAGTGCGGGTCATAGAAGAACTTCAGAAAAAGAAATTCTCCCCCAAAATAAAACTCTTAAGCGGCGACATATCGGGTTTGGACCTTTTAAAATATTTCCCTGAATTCCCAAAAGTTGTTATCATAGACGCCGTAGATATGAAACTGAAACCTGGCGATGTAAAAACGTTTAATTTTGAGCAAATTAAAAAAAGCGATTTTTCGGATGTTGTTTCGACACACGGAATAAAACTTCTTGAAACACTGACACTTGCGGAAAAATTAAAAATTTTGCCGGAAGTCACCGTTATCGGTATCCAGCCGAAAAACATTGCGTTTAATCTGGATTTAACGGTTGAAATAAAAAATAAAATACCTTATATAGTAAAAAAAATTAAGAAGGTAATAAATGAAAACAATTGATTACACTAAATACCGCTTAAAGTCGAAAGAAGATTTGGATATCGCTCTTTCTGGTATTTCCGGTATTTTTATCGTTCATTGCATGAAATGCTACAAAGAATTTCAGGTTGTAGATGAGCCGGAGTGCCGGGATTTTCAGACATATCTAAAAGAGAAAGGAATAAAATTCGCGGGTTGTATCGACCAAGATTTTTTATGCAACAATTATCTGACGGAAAAAAAATTAAAAGAGTTACCGTCTGATATAGAAACGGTTGGCGTTATATCCTGCGGTTTGGGCATCCAATTTGTTGCGCAGTCGTTGAAGGATAAAAGAGTTATAGCTTTAGCCGATTCTATGCCCCAAAGCGGAAATGCGACAAGTATCGTTGGTTATCACGGAATAGCGCTTGAAAAAGAAAAATGCGCCGCATGCGGCGAGTGTTATCTCAATATAACCGGCGGAATTTGCCCTATCGTTGAATGCGCCAAGGGTCTTGTGAACGGTCCGTGCGGCGGAGCAAAAAAAGGTAAATGCGAAATCGACCCCGATACTGACTGCGCATGGGAAAAAATATATCTGCGGCTCAAGGAACAAGGCAGAAAAATTGCAGAAAAAATAGAAATAAGAGATTACGGGAAATTTAAGTTTGAAGAGAAAAAAGGGCTTTCTGTCTTAAGTCAGGCGATACGAAGCGAATCTTTTTACGGCGGCGTCCATCCCTTAGAAAGGAAGGAAGATACGCAGAGTATTGCTATCGCAAATTTTCCCGACCCGCAGGAAGTGGTAATATTTCTTTCCCAGCATGTGGGTTCGCCTGCGGAGGTTTTAGTTAAAGTCGGCGATGAAGTAAAAATCGGGCAAAAGATTGCCAAAAGCACGGGGCTGGTATCGTCTTCCGTACACTCGAGCGTGAGCGGTAGAGTCATCTCTTTGAAGAAAAGAATCCATCCTTTGCTGTTGAAATCCCTTCCCGCGATAATTATTGAAAATGACGGCTTGGATGAAATTGACCCTTCTGCAAAGCCGATTTCGGATTGGCAATCAATGTCAAAGGAATCATTGGCGGAATTATTGCAGGACAAAGGGATTGTCGGGTTGGGTGGGGCAATGTTTCCTACCCACGTTAAATTTTCCCCCCCCAAAACTATAGATATATTAATTATTAACGGCTGTGAATGCGAACCGTATCTTAATGCGGACAATAGGGTAATGATTGAATATTATGAACAAGTTGGCAAAGGCGTTGAAATCGTGAAAAAGTTGCTCGGCGTTGAAAACGTTATTGTGGGTATAGAAGATAACAAGCCGGAAGCACTTGAAAATATGAGGAAATTGTCCAATGTGAAAGTTGAATCTTTGAAGACAAAATATCCCCAGGGCGCGGAAAAAATGCTTATAAAAAAAGTCCTTAACAGGGAAGTTCCAAAGGGCGGACTTCCTCTTGATGTGGGGGTTGTCGTTTCAAATGTTTCCACGATTTTTGCGATATATCAGGCAATTTTCGAAGGGCTGCCTCTTATCCAAAGAGTAATTACCATTTCAGGCGATGATGTAGTGCGCAGCGGAAATTACCTGGCGAAAATAGGCACTCCTTTGAATGATATCGTAAAATTTTGTTTTAAAGGAAGCAAAGAAACCATTTTTAATGATTATCATGTAAAAATGGGCGGTCCCATGATGGGAATAGACCAGGTCGCGCTCGATTCAAGCGTAATAAAAGGCACAACAGGTTTCACTTTCCTTAAAAAAAGCGCGACTGAACCTTCTGAAGAACGCGCATGTATAAAATGCGGCAGGTGCGTAGATGTATGTCCAGTAGAGCTTGAGCCACTGTATTACGCCTATTACGGGCAGAAAAAAATGTGGAAGGAAACAATTAAACATAATATTGCCGATTGTATAGAATGCGGGTCTTGTGAATATATCTGCTCGTCAAAAATAGCCCTTTTGAGTTTGATAAAACAGGCAAAGAAAAATGCCAAAAAATGGATTTGATTACGCAGATTACAAAAACGAGATTACACAGATTGACTAAATTTTTAATCGGTGTAATCGTTTTTACCCTTAGAAATTCGTAGAATTTCAAGGACCAAAGTCCCTGAAATCTTCCAGATTTCTAGGGGAAAATCGGTGTAATTATTATTAATTTATATGTTAATAACAAAATTAAAAAATAAAGAAGAACTAAGCGCACTCTTTGAGAAAAGGCCGTTCGTTATAAAATGCTTCGGCTGCAAGGAAGTGTATTTTCCCGAAAATGAGGTTGAAGCATTGCTAAAAGAAAACGAAACTAAAATAACGGGAGTTGTTCGCCTTGATTATCTCTGCAGGGAAGAGTTCAGTAAACTATATATGGAAAAATATGGTTTGAAGATTAAAGATTCTGGGTCCGTAATCGTTTTCTCCTGCGGAGTGGGTGTGCAGGTTATAGCAAAACTTTGCCCGGAAAAGGGAGTTTTTGCCGGCTGTGATACTTATTATTTGGACGGGTTCCAGGGATTGTCCGTCCAGAATGTGAATTGCGAACAGTGCGGCGAATGCTATCTGAATTACACGGGCGGAATTTGTCCTATAACGGCCTGTTCCAAAAGTTTGCTTAACGGCCAATGCGGCGGCGCCAAAAACGGTAAATGCGAAGTTAGCCCCGAAATGGATTGCGGATGGGAATTGATATATAAAAGATTAAAAGGATTGAAAATTGAGGAAACCATGAAAGGTTCAAAAGTTTTACTCAGAAACTATAAACGTGTCATTGACGAAAAAAAGAAATATGATTACAGCGATTAAGAAACCGATTTCTGCGATTAAAGAAAGAGATCCTATTACGTCTAGGATAATTGCTTGTGCATATAAAGTCCATTCAGAATTAGGACCTGGATTTAATGAGAAGATATATCATAATGCTTTGAAAGTAGCATTGGAGGATGATAGTTTAAACTATGAAACAGAAAAAGAATACAAAGTAATTTATCAAGATAAAAGGGTGGGAACACTTAAAATAGATTTGTTAGTTGAAGGTAAAATAATAGTGGAAATTAAAGCAATAACAGGATATATTCCTAAAGTATTTGAAGCGCAAGTGTTGTCTTATTTAAAGATAACAACCTGTGAGGTTGGTTTGCTGATAAATTTTGGAAATAAAAGCTGTCAAATAAGGAGATTGATGTTTGAATCGCTGTAATCGTTTTTAAAAAATCTCTGTAATCGGAGGGTTTAATATGGGGTTTGGCGAAAAAATAAAAAGCGGTCAGTTTGTCATTACTTCCGAAATAGGACCGCTTAAGGGCGTGGCAACTGAAGAGATTTTACAGGAAGCCGACATTTTTAAAGGTAAAGTAGATGCTATTAACGTTACAGATTTACAGAGTTCCGTAATGAAACTGGGTTCTCTTGCAGTGTGCCGCCTTCTTGTCGAAAAAGGACTTGAACCGATATTCCAGATTACCTGCCGCGACAGGAACAGGTTGGCTTTGCAATCGGATTTGCTTTCCGCTTATGTTTTGGGAATAAGAAATGTTTTAATTCTTACGGGCGACCATACTGTTTTGGGCGACCACCCGCAGGCAAAACCCGTATTTGATCTTGATTCTATAAGTTTACTAAAAGTCGCATCAGACCTTATGGAAGGTAAGGATATGGTCGGAAACGAACTTGCCGGCAAGCCCGAATTTCTTCTAGGCGCCGTTGTTAATCCCGGAACCGACCCTTTAGAGCCGCAAATTATCAAAATGGATAAAAAAATTAAAGCAGGCGCAAAATTTTTCCAGACACAGGCAATATACGATTTAAAAAGTTTCGAAAACTTCATGAACATAGTCAAAAAATTCAATGTTCCTGTTTTAGGCGGCATCGTTCTTTTGAAATCCGCAGGCATGGCAAAATTCATGAATGAACACGTTGCAGGCATTAATGTTCCCGAAAAATATATAAAGATGATGGCGGAAGCGAGTAAAGAAGACAGGCCCAAAGTCAGCGTTCAGATTGCCGCGGAACTTGCAAAAGGTATGAAAGGGCTTTGTCAGGGAATACACATAATGCCTC
>JAQURI010000035.1 GCA_028715665.1 Candidatus Ratteibacteria bacterium | reverse complement strand
TGCTTATCTGGAAGAAATTTGACAAAACAGCGTCTTTATCGTGTTCTTTTTGTTTAAATGACTCAATAATTCCCAAAATTTCTTCTTTTTCCTGGTCCCACTTTTTTGCATATTCGCTTTTCAACTGTTCTACCGTTTGTTTTAATCCTCCTGTTTTTTGCTGTAAAAGAACAAGCTGTTTCTTCAAAGGCGCGATTATAGAAAAATAGAAACATATTACGGCAAAGAAATATATCACTAAACTCCATCCTATTATATTCTTAATATGTGTTTTCATTTCTTTAAAATCTGGCATGTGATTTCAAACTCCATGATATTTTCTAAAGTTTTCGACTGGGGTTTGGAAAAAGAAGAGAGTCTCAAGTTTTTTATATCTCTTGAAAAAAGCGGTTCATTTCCCAAATCCTTTATAAAAGACTGAATGGTCATAAAAGCTTCTTCGCGCTCTCCCATTACAAAGCCAAACAAATATATTAATTTTGTCCTTTCCAAAGCTTTCTTATCTTTAGCCTGAGCGGCCTCCTCAGCGACGTTAAATTTGTAAATCCAAACATTGTCAGGGATAACTGCAGCAAGTCCTTTAAGTTTGTGAGAAAGAAGAACCCTGTTTTCCGTTAATTCGTTTATTGTGGACAGCTGCGATGTTATTTCTTCATATTTTTTATTTATATCTCTCAAGTTTGCAAGCGTCGCTCCTTCCTTAGAAAGGAATATAACATCTTCATTCAACATTGCCAGTTTTCTCTCGGTAGTTTCAACCTTATAATAAAGAGATAGGCGATATGAACCAAGGATAATAAAAGTTAGAACAAAGAAGGATATTTCAACATAAAAAATTACCCTTAAAAAACTCTTTTTTTTCTGCAATCTTACTCTGTCTTTCAAAAGATTTATTTCGAAAATCATATCATTCTCATTCCTAATCCGATAGCTATTGGGAATAAACAACCATTATCTTTTAATGAACCGTCTATCGAGTTACTTAGCTGAACTTTTTCCAGCGGATTCCATTTTAACACTTCTATGCCCAAACTTTTAGATAAAAAACTATCTATCCCAGATATAAGACATCCGCCTCCCGTAAGAAGCATCTTCTTAATGCGAGATTCACTCACTATTTTATTTTTATCTTCTGCCGATTCGCCTGTTCTTTTATGAGTATACTCTATTGAACTGATTATCTCGTTTATTAATGAAATGCTTTCTTTTTCGAACATCTGAAAAATATCTATGCCTTTTAGTTTCAATTTGTCCGGTTCTTTTTCAAGAGCTTCCGCTTCTTTGAAAGAAACCTTTGCTGCTTTTGCGATAAAATTGCTGAATTTATCCCCACCGAAATTTATATTTCTTATCGTAGGGAAATTATCGCTGGATATAATGCCGAGGTTGGTAATGCTTGAACCTATATTTAATATACCTATGCTCTCTTTTTCTTTTCTCAAATCAGCCGCCAGGATTATTAGACAATTCAAAAGAGCAAGAGGTTCTACGTCCATAGCCAGAGGTTCCAAACCTGCCTTTTCTACAATAGAAACTTTTTTGCGGATTATTTCTTTGGGTACAGCTACCAATAGAATATTTTCCTGCCCGCCCGGGTCTTTTATCCCCAATCTTTTATAATCAATGCTAACCTCATTTATATCGGAAGAAATTCTCTGTTCGGCCTCTAATTTCACCGCATTTGCCAATTCTTTTTCCTCAAGAACTGGGAATTTTAGGTAATCAAAAATAATATCCGAAGTCCCTAAAGCGATAGCAACAGTTTTATCTTTTATGCTGAATTTTTTGAAGGTATCTTTGATGGATTCGGCTATAGCATCATCTGCTTCCGGGATATTTTTTTCTTTCCAATCTTTGACGGGATTATCAGTCACACCGGCAGATAAAATTTTTATTCCGGCATTCTCTTTGCTTAATTCAATAACTTTTATCGCAGAAGAACCAATGTCCAAGCCTACCAAATTTTTGTTAACGTTAAACATTCGAATTTATTTTAACACATTTGCATTCAATAACAAGAAAATATTTTAATTCTTGTATCTTAAATCCTTTCTTAGTTCCATACGGCAGGTTGTTCTTCCCATGAATCCCTATCATATTTACCCGTGGTAGGGAAATAAGGCGGAGGTTCGTCGGTTACTCGAGTGTCATAATGGTAATCTTTTAGATATCCGCTTAATCTTTGGCCAGTATAACTGTAAAAAGTCCCGACCGCGCCGCGCCTGTTCTGGATAATTCCTCCATATACGGTCAAATTTCCCATAACAGGTATGCTGTCATAATTTCTCACATAAAAAGAACCGTCAAAATCCATCATAGTAGCATGTATTGTCAAACTACCGCCAGCTGGGCTACTCTTATCTACAATTATATTGTTGGCTGCTATCAATCCGAGAGCATCCGTGCAATTGGGGTCTGTAGGAGGAAGAGAATATACAATATCCTCCGAAATATAAATATCGCTCTCTGACGCAATCGATAGACGCCCGTCTAAAGTGCCGGAAACCCTTACTCTGCCTTCTACGTATACAACTCCATTAGAAGGGATATTAATAGTCGTAGGAGCTCCCCAAGTGGGGTTCGACCATGTACCGCCGGTCCTTAACCAATAAGTTATAGTTCCACTTGAATTCAATTGAATCTTTGAGTCCGAAGTAAGCTTTAGTCCTCCCGAAACAGACAATGCCTCCAATGTGCTTAAATTTTTGTGTTTTTCCATGTCTATTGGTGTCACTCCTAACTGGTATCCCTGCTGGAAATCGGGATTATCTTGGGGGGGGCCCCCGTGGTAATAATTGAAAGAATCCGCTGTAGAAGTTACCAAACTCATAAAAGTAGGAGAACCATAAATGTTTATCTGGTCGTTGGAATGTACCGGGCCTTCTATTATATCCCCGTTAAAAAACCATATTTCTTGCCCGCTAGCAGATTCTTCATAGTTGGTAAAATATATAAATTGTGCAAAATTTTCCCTCGATAATTCTACTTCAACAATTTTCGTTACGGTAAAAGCAGGGGTAACTGCTTGTCCTTCAGCGGTTATGGTATATCTCTTCAAAAAAGAACCGGGGTTATTATCATTGGGATCAACTACTGCCCTCCAAAAGCCCGCATCATCCAGCGACTGCCAACCGCCAAAAGGGTCAAAAGAAAGCGTCCCGGTCGGAGGTGCAGGCAACGATTCAAGATATGCTACAGTCCTTTCTGCTCCTGCTTCCGCTAAATAAAAGGATTGGTTTAGATAAAAATTCCTGTCAGCTGCAATACGTTCTGTTGTCGCCAATCTTAAGAAAGTCGCTCCAAAGATAAGCAAAATCACAGTAAAAATCATTACGGCGACAATAGCTACTCCATTTTTGCTTTTCAGGTATTTTATTATCACAATGAATTCCTCAAGAAAATTGTTGTTCTATAAACCGTCTGGGAATCGTCCTCTTGTAACGTTAAATTAACTACAATTGCCGCCGCATTCTCGCTTTCATACGCAAAACTCAGATTACTGACACCACTTATAATATCTTCAGCATCTAATTTAAGAGTGTCCCCGCTTAATTGAAATATTCTGGTCCACTGTGCTACTCCCCCAACTTCTCTTGTAAGTTGTAATGTCGAACCACCGCCGGGGTCGGCTAATACTCTCGATGCTTCCCTTGCTACTTTTTCTATTCTTGAAAAAGCATAGGAAGCATCACTTTGAAGCTTAACCTGCGTCCATCCACCATTCCAAAATTTACTTGAAGCTAAAAGAATCATTCCCACAGCTAATATAAATATTGAAAGGACTATCATTCCAACCATCATTTCTACTAAAGTGATGCCCTTTCTGCTGCGTAGGAACACTATTATTTTTCGTTTCTCCATATTAATCTTGCGCTATGATAGTAACAAGTTTAACATCATAATTATTCCCTCTCTCTTGCCAACTTGTAGTAACCGTAACCGTCTTGTAAGTGCCGTTCAAGGACGTTTCATTTACTGCTACGCTACGAGTAAATTGAATACCTCCAAGAAGGACACCAGTTCCAGGGTCAAGTACTACACTGTCATAACCAAATGCTTTGCATATTTCTATCTTTTCCTTAGTTAATTCTAAAGCCATTCTTTGATGATTGGAATGAGCAATATAACTTCTGCCGTAAAAGAAGAAAACAAAACCGCCAACCATAACTATTGTGAAAATAATAATAGCGACCATCACCTCTACAAGCGTAACACCTGCTTTTGAATTCATTTATCTACCCTGACAATTATTATACTACCATATACAAGTTTTATATATAATGGGTCATCAAATTTTAAAAAGGGAAAACACATCTGCGATGTTATTTCTGAACTAACTATATCCTATTTTTTACTTCATGCCTGAAGCAAGCTGGAATATAGGGAAATAGATCGCTACTACTACAATGCCCACTACGCCCCCCAACAAAATAATGAGCAAAGGTTCAATTATGGAAGTAAGAGCCGCTACTGCAACCCTTACCTCTTCACTGTAGAATTTTGAAAGGCGTGTCAGCATTTGCGGAACCGTCCCGGAATTTTCTCCCACCTGAACCATTTTCACCATCATTTTGGGAAAAAGGAAACTTTTGCCCAACTCGCTAGATATATTGGAACCTTTTTCTATCCCGGAAATGGTTTGTTGTATAAAATCTTCCAGCAAAATACTCCCAGCCGCTTTGGAAGAAATAGTTAAAGAATGTATTACAGCAACGCCGCCATCCAATAAAGTGGATAGGGAACGGCAAAATCTGCTTAAAACAACTTTGTGAAAAAGCTTTCCAAAAAGAGGCGCTTTTATCTTCACATTTGCATATACATGTTTCCCTTTATTTGTCTTGCCGAAAGCAAAGACGGAAACAATCAATATTCCCACAAATGCGAGTTCGTAAAGTATATTTCTTATAATAAGGTCGGAAATTCCCAGGACCATAGTAGTTAAAGGAGGAAGTTTGGCTCCAAATGAAGCAAACATTTTCTGGAATTGCGGTATTAAGAAAAATATCACAATACCTACACAGATGACAAAAAATACAGCAATAAACGCCGGATAAGCAATAGCTCCCCGCACCTGCCTTATTAAAGCAACTTGGTCTTCCGTGTATGAAGCAAGTTCAGCCATAACTTTCGGAAGATTGCCGGATTCTTCTCCAGTAGCAACCATATTTATTACCAAAGTCGAAAACACTCCCGGGTATTTCTTCAAAGCATCGGAAAAACTATTTCCGCCTTCTATTTGGCTTGCGATATTCGACACAATCGCACTGAGATTCGGATTTTCGGACTGGTCGGAAAGGTCTTTTATAGCATTTACTATCGGGACGCCTGCTTCCAACATCGTAGCAAGTTGTCTATAAAAAACTGCTAATTGACCTAATTTAACTCTTCCATATTGAGCTTTTTCTTGTTTTGTTTTTGTTTGTCCCTGTCCTTTTCCTGTTACCTCTACAGATATTACAGTAAGTCCTTTCTCTTTCAGCGAGCGCACTACTTCATAAGAAGACGCCGATTCGATAGTCCCTTCTACTTTTTTCCCGGACCCATCCTTTGCGGCATAATAAAATTTCGGCATTTTGTCCTCTAAAAAAGAGATATCAGATCGTTTCCGTTTTCTATCCCATCATTCATAAGTTAATGTAGAAGTTAATACCTCTTCCAACGAAGTTATACCTGCAAGAGCTTTCTGGATACCAGATTCTCTAAGAGTAACCATTTTTTGCTGTTCTTTTGCTATTATTTTAATTTCTTCCTCGGACTTACCATCGTTAATTGTTTTTCTTACTTCGGGAGTAATCTGAAATAATTCATACAGCCCAATTCGTCCCTTATATCCCTTATTATTACATTCGGGACATCCTTCACCTTTATAAAATGTTAAATTCTTATCTTTTATATCGATATCTTTGGCTATTCTTTTGAGAACTTCTTCCGAAATTTTCTCGGGTACTTTACATTTCGGGCAGATTTTTCTGACTAACCTTTGCGCAACAGATAATCTTAAGGCCGCCGATATTAAGAAAGGTTCTATGCCCATATACGCTAATCTCGTAATTACGGAAACGGCGTCATTGGTGTGGAGAGTAGAAAAGACCATGTGTCCTGTAAGGGCTGATTGTATTGCAATCTCTGCGGTCTCTTTATCCCTTATTTCTCCCACCATGATAATATCCGGGTCCTGCCGCAAGAAAGTTCTCAAACAATTTGCAAAAGTAAGACCTATTTGCGGCTTTACTTGAACTTGATTTATTCCTTTTAACTCATACTCTACGGGGTCCTCCACAGTTAGAATATTTTTTTCAGGAGAATTTATAAAGTTTAATGCACCATAAAGAGTAGTAGACTTACCGCTTCCTGTAGGGCCGGTTAGAAGAACCATCCCGTAAGGAGAGGATATTGCTTCTTTGAATATATCTAATCCGCCTTTTTCAAAGCCCAATTCTTCAAGACCCATAAGCATTGTGGTTTTATCTAATAATCTCATGACTACTTTTTCGCCATAAATAGTGGGAATAATTGAAACGCGTATATCAACTTCCTTCGCACCTATTTTCGCTTTAGTTCTGCCGTCTTGAGGGAGCCTTCTCTCTGCAATATCCAAATTGGAAATAATTTTTATACGAGAAACAATCGCAGGATATGTTTTCTTTGGAGGGGGGGGAAGTTGCCTTAAAACACCATCCACGCGATTACGGACAAAAATCTCCGTTTCAGCCGGTTCCATGTGTATATCGCTGGCCTTATCCTCGATTGCTTTAAAAAGGATGGAATTGACATATCTGACAACGGGCGGGTCTTTAACCTGAACTTTCAGTTGAGCTAAATCTACATTTTCTTGTTCTTTGGCTTCTTCGGCTTCGGCAGAAAAACTTATATCTTTCAAATCCGGGATATTAGTCGCCATATCGCTTTCCCCGTAATATTTTTCTATGGCTTCATTTATTTCCTTTCTCGTAGATAACAGGGGAATTATTTCGTATCCTGTGTTACTCCTTATATTATCGATAGCAACTATATTTGTAGGGTCAGACATTACAACGTTAACGTAAGCATCCTCATGAGAAATAGCAATCAAACAAAAATGCCGCGCCAATTTCTCGGGCACAAGCATCACTGTTTCTTTTTCAATCTCTTTACTGTGTAAAGACAAATAAATAAAGGGGAATTTTCTTATTAAAGAAAAAATTTCTTCTACATCGTGCGGGGAAGCCAACTTCATCTCCAATATCACGTCTTTTAATTTCTTGTTTTGCTTTTTTGCTTCTTCTTGGGCTTTTTTGAGATTTTTTGCGTTGATAATATCCCGGTCTAAGAAAAGTTCCTGAACATAAGTGTCTTCCACTGCTGACTGAATTTCAAGCGCCTCTTTGAGCTGTTCGGAAGTGATTAACTTACGTTTTACGAGAATTTCACCTAATTTCTTTTTTTCCTGCATCCTGAAAAATCTCCCAATTTGCATTATACCATTCAATTCGCCGATTTCAATAAATCGGACCAGTGCTTCGATTAAAGATTGATTAGTTGAGACAAAAAAACTATAATTCTTTTCCAAAATATTTCCAGAGGAAAATAAATGCAATATCCACTATTAGGAAATAATCCTCTTAAATTAAGTAAAATCGCGTTGGGTACTTGGCAATTCGGAGGTGGACGCGGTTGGGGCGATTTCGATATAAAGGAAGGAGAAAAGATTATAGAGTACTGCCTTCAAAAGGGAGTCAATTTCATAGATACCGCCGAAGCATATGGCGACAGTGAAAAAATCTTGGGAAAACTCTTGAAAGGCAAAAGAGAAAAATTTTTCATTGCCACCAAACTTACCACAAAAATAGAAGGAAACAGATTTGATTATAAAACAGTAAAAGCCCACCTTGAAACAAGCCTTATAAAACTTCAGACCGATTACGTCGACCTTTACCAAATACACTGGCCCAAAATGAAACATTTGTGGCACAGGCAAGACATGGAAAAACAAGATTATGAGAATATATTCGACTCAATGACAAAACTTCAAAAAGAAGGATTGATCCGTTTTGTTGGGGTAAGCAATTTTAGAATTGAGCACTTGAAGGAATTTTCTAAGGATGCATTAAATCTTATATCTATCAACCAAATACCCTACTCTATTCTATGGCGTTGTTACGATATTGACCATACAATCGAATTCTGCAAAAAAAATAAGATAGGAATTCTTGCTTATAGTCCTCTTGCGGAAGGATTACTAACCGGAAGATTCGAAAAGAACACGGAAATCCAAGAAGGGGTAAGAAAAGCGAATATTCTTTTTAACGAACCGATTTATTCAAAAGCTTTAGAAGTAGTGGAAGAAATTAAAAAAATCGCAAACGAAATTGATGCAACTTCCAGCCAAGTCGCCCTAAAGTGGGTCACGGAAAAGGATTATATTTTTTCCACATTAGTGGGGGCAAGAAAATCTGAGCATTTCGCGGAAAATATTGAAGCGATAAATATTAACCTAACAGAAGAACAAATCGAACACATAGATAAAATAAGCTTGGAATTTCAGAACAAATATCTCCTGCCGAAACTTGAACTTTGGATATTTAATTGTCTGCAAGAAGACCTTGACAAACTCGGCATAAAGAGAAACTTTTAATATCACTTTCTGCCATTTTGCAATCAGCACCCTTTTTAGATAAAATCGCTTTGTTTAGACAGTCCTTTAGTTCTCTAAATGTTTTATATTTGATTTTTAATTTTTGATATTTAATTTTAATCGGGGCGTAGCGCAGTCCGGCTAGCGCACTTGGTTTGGGACCAAGGGGTCGGTGGTTCAAATCCACTCGCCCCGACCAAATAATTACAATGATAAAGAGACTTTTAGGAATCCTCGGGGAGATAAAAGGCAAAACAATCCTTGTATGGGGTGATATTGTTTGTGACGAATATATATACGGCGACGTATCCAGAATTTCACGGGAAGCACCTGTCCTTATATTGAAAAAAAGCGGAGGTGAATATAGACCCGGCGGAGCTGCAAATGCCGCAAATAATCTCGCATCCTTAGGAGCAAAAGTAAAAATAATGGGAATAGCGGGAGATGACGAGCAAGGGCGAAGATTAATCGCTTTACTCAAGAAAAAGGGAATAGATACAAGCGGTATCCGTATAAACAAAAAATTCAGCACTATCACAAAAACAAGAATAATGGCAGGTGGAATCGACCGCCCAAAACAACAAGTAATAAGAATAGACAGCGGCGACAAATTAAAAACTTATCCCGACGAACTTCAAGACAATTTCTGGAAATATTTTTTAAGCACAGCCGATTCTATGGATGCGGTTTTAATATCTGATTATTCTTATGGAGCTGTAAACTCTAAAACTTACGACAAAATTTCGCAAAAACTATCTAAAGAAAATATTCCCTTAATCGTCGATTCAAGATTTGACCTGCGCAAGTTCAAAAATGCAACTGTACTTACTCCCAACGAAGAGGAAGCAGCAAACGCATTGGGCATGGATCCGAAAGATATAAACAATATAGCAAAAAGAATACTGCACGAATTAAATCCTAAAATTCTGATCCTTACAAGAGGTAAAAAAGGGATGGATGTTTTCATCGAAAATAAAAAACCGCTGCATATTCCGATACACGGAACCGATGAAGTAATAGACGTAACGGGCGCCGGAGATACGGTTGCCAGCGTAGTTGCATTGGCTTTAAGTTGCGGTGCAGATGGATATGATGCTGCGCGGCTTGCAAATTATGCCGCAAGCATCGTTGTAATGAAAATGGGTGCGTCCACCGTTACGATAAAAGAGTTGAAAGAAGTCTTACACGGTTAATTCTTACTTCGCTGTTCACCACGCACACCGATAAAATAAAAAATACATGGGAAATAACATAAAAGTAACGGTGTGGAACGAGTTTGTCCACGAAAAAAAAGATAAAGACGTAATTAAGTTATACCCAAAGGGAATACATTCTGCTATTGCGGATTATCTAAAAAAAAGGAAAGAATTAGAAGTTAAAACCGCTACTCTTGAAGAAAACGAACATGGGCTTAGCGAAGAAGTTTTAAAAAATACGGACACATTAATATGGTGGGGCCATATAGCCCAAAACGATGTAAAAGACAAAATAGTGGAAAGAGTCCATAAACATGTTTTGGAAGGAATGGGGCTTATAGTTCTGCATTCTGCGAAACTGTCGAAAATATTCAAAAAATTAATGGGAACAACTTGTGCGTCAAAATGGAGGGAAGCGGACGAGCGAGAAATATTATGGGTGGTAAACCCTGCCCATCCGATAGCTGAAGGCATAGAAGAATATATAGAAATCGAAAAAAACGAAACGTACGGGGAACATTTCGACATACCTAATCCCGACGAATTGGTATTTGCAAGTTGGTTTGAAGGCGGAGAAATATTCCGCAGCGGTTGTTGTTTCTATCGCGGCAAAGGGAAAATTTTTTATTTCAGCCCCGGACATGAAACTTACCCCCTCTACTATAATGAAAATGTTTTGCGAGTAATATATAATGCAGTACATTGGACAGCGAAAAAAGAAAGTCCTACAATTACCAGAGGAAACGTTAAATCTTTGGAAAAATAAAATGACGCCCATAAAAACCGACGAAACCCGAATGCTCATATTAAAGCCTTCTGCTATGGGAGATATAGTGCATACTCTGCCGTTACTTGTCTCTTTAAAAAAGTCTTTCCCAAATCGATATATAGCGTGGGGAGTAAAGGAAAAATTTGCCGACCTCCTTACCAAAAATCCTTACTTAGACGAACTTATAATATGGAAAGAACGCGGTTTTTGGAGATTTGCAAAAGATATAAGAGATAGAGGGTTCGACATCGTTCTTGATTTGCAAGGGCTATTCAGGACAGGTCTTGTCGCATATCTTTCCAAAGCGCCACAGCGGTGGGGATTCTTGAAAGAAGAGACAAAGGAAAACCAATTATTTTTTCTAAATATAAGAGTCCCTACGCCAAGCGAAAACATTGTTGAGAAATATCTGGATTTTGCCGAACATTTACAAGCAGAAAGGATAATAGAATTTCCGATTGCCGAAAAAGACTACGCGAAAGAGTACATAGCACAATTCTTTCAGCGGACGGACATCTCACCAGACGATAAATTAATAGGTTTGATTCAGAATACGGGGTGGCAAAATAAAACATGGAAAGCGGAAAGATTTGCGCAACTTGGACGACTTATCAATACGAAGAAAAACTGGAAAGTAATGCTGATTTGGGGCATTGGAGAAGCAGAAAAAGCGAAAGCCCAGAAAATAAACGAAATGGCTGCGGGAAAACTTTTAATCGCTCCCGCAACAACAATCGCCCAACTGGTATCTTTACTCAAAAGATGTTCTATGGTTATCGGCGGGGACACCGGTCCTTTGCATTTAGCCACAGCATTGGGACTTCCCGTCATAGGTTTATATGGTCCGACCCCTCCTTCGCGGAATGGCCCCTATAGTGAAAAAAGCGAAGTTGTATATCATAATCTCCCCTGTTCCCCATGCTGGAAAAGAATGTGCATAAGTAAAAACAACACATGTATGGACTCCATACAAGTTGACGAGGTAATGCAGAAAATAGAAAATTTGGAAGCAAAGTTTTTTTAATATATAATCGCACTTAATCATGTTCGGAAAATCTATTGATAAGGTGGTTTCTCTTTGCAAACGCAGGGGATTTATTTTCCAGTCCTCGGATATTTACGGAGGACTGGCAAATACATGGGATTACGGCCCTTACGGCGTGGAA
>JAQURI010000034.1 GCA_028715665.1 Candidatus Ratteibacteria bacterium | reverse complement strand
GAAAAAGGCATTAAGTGGAGAAAGGAATTATTGAGAAAAATAGGGTATAAAAGATAAATGGAGATTTTCGATGATCAGAAAACCTGCGGTAGCTGGCCAGTTTTATCCCTATGAGCCGAAGCAGTTACGGGAACAAATTGCCGGGTTTATTAAAAAAACGATAAAAAAGGAAGATGCTTTAGGTGTGATTTGTCCTCATGCAGGATATATGTTTTCCGGTCCGGTTGCCGGCGCGGTTTATTCGAGAATAAATATCCCCGATAAAGCGGTTATATTGTGCCCGAATCATACCGGCAGAGGAGCGCCTTTTTCGATAGTTACTGAAGGCAGTTGGGCAACACCGCTGGGTGAAGTTAAAATTGCTTCGGAAATCGGTAAAAAAATCCTAAAAAATTCAAAAGAACTCGAAGAAGATGCTTCTGCTCATGTATCGGAACATTCAATAGAGGTCCAACTTCCTTTTTTGCAGTATTTGAATCCTGAAATTTCTTTTGTACCCATATGCTTTGCTGGCGGAGATTATTCTTCTTATGAAGATATTGCCGCGGCAATAAGCAACACTATAAAAAACGCAGACGAAAAGATATTAATGGTCGCATCTTCGGATATGAGTCATTATGAATCTCAAGATGTAGCAAGCCAGAAAGACAGAGAAGCAATAGACGCGATTTTGGAGTTGGATGAGAAACTTTTATTGAAAAGGATAGGGGATTTTAATATATCAATGTGCGGATATGTTCCGGTGACCGTCATGTTAATTGCATGTAAAAAATTGGGAGCAAAAACTGCCGAACTTGTAAAGTATCAGACTTCGGGAGATGTTATAGGGGGTTATTCCGAAGTGGTGGGTTATGCGGGGATGATAGTAAAATGAAGTTTATTTTTCTATCATTTTTTCGAGTTTCAGCTCTGTAAGCATATTTAATAGATGTGTAAATTCCTTATCGTCATCCAGTTGCAGGAAAGAAACTCCCGTAAGATAAGTCGAAGACAAAGCTCTTTTCTTCTGCCAAACGACCTCAGCAAAAGCGGTAAAAGGTGCGCTTTTTATCGGCGTAAAAATTTCTACTGTTAATTTAGCGCGGGGAGGCAATGGCTCTTTTACTGCGAAACATATTCCGCCGATTGACACATCTCGTGCGATTGATATATCTTGGCCTTTTTCTACGAATAAAATATTCCCCTCTCCCGTGGACGTTTTTGATATTTCTTCGCTTTTTTTATAGCGAATAAAAAACGGGAAATCAAATCTTGGATATCTTCTCCTATCGGGGCCTTGAAATGACTTAGACATTTTGGAGTTCTTATTAACCGTGTAATATTTTTTCATATTTTACTGTTCCTTTCGACTATATGTTACTACAATTTTAAAAATTAAGAAATCAGATTGTTGAATATAGAATACCCAAAAAGTTATAATATCAAAATTTTAAAGGGGGTTTAATGCTCGATGTATTGATAACGCTGGATAGAAAAATGTTCCTGTTTGTCCAAGAACATATGCATACCCCATTCTTCGATTTTTGGATGCCTATAATCACGGATTTTGATTATACGATTTGGAAAATACCCATTTGGAAGATTGCCATAATATTATTTTTGCTATCTTTGGCAATATGGGGCGGAAAAAAAGGAAGAATTGTCGCGGGGCTTGTTCTGGTAGTTTTCGGCTTGGCAAACCTGATGAGTTCAGACCTTATGAAACCGATATTTTCCAGGGCAAGACCTTACATGTCTTTTAAGCAAATATCTCCCCTTGTAGAGTCGGCTCCCAGATATTCTTTTCCTTCCACTCATGCAACTAATATATTTGCTACTATGCTGTTGCTTGCCTTTTATTACAGAAAATTTTTGTTGCTTAACTTATTCATAGCTTTCATGGTGAGTTTTTCCCGTGTATATGTGGGGGTCCATTATCCTTCCGATGTTGTTGCAGGGGCAATTCTCGGCACGGCCTGTGCTTGTGTTGTTGTCGGCATAGAACGGCTTATAAACAAGAAATGCCCCACCATCCAGTTATCTAAACCGTCTGCCGAAAATGCCGACAAAGAAACAAACTGTTAACTTCTATTAATATGGGTTTCGAAACAAAAACGCCTTGGTATTTTGAAGGATTGCGTTTTCACTGCCGGAAATGCGGTAATTGTTGTTGCGGGCCAAGGGAAGGTTATGTTTGGCTTACGCAGATAGAAATAGAATCAATTGCGGACACGTTGAAAATTTCCGTCAAACAAGTTATGCAAAAATATTGCCGGAGGGTAGGAGACAGGATAAGCCTGATTGAACGCTACGATAATAAAAATTGCATATTCCTCCGAGATAATTGTTGCGCAATATATGATGTCCGGCCGAAGCAATGCCGCACTTGGCCGTTTTGGATAAGCAGTTTAAGTACGAATGATGCATGGGAGAAAGCGACAGAAAATTGTCCCGGGATAAACAACGGTTGTTTATATAGTTTTGAAGAAATTCAAAAAATAATGGGCTAAACGGATAAATTAAAAGGGTATTTTAGAATTTTGGTAATAAGTTATAATAACCTTTAAACAAAGGAAAAATAAATGTATGAAATATGGGTAAAGACGGATTTTGCGGGTGCGCATCATCTCCGAAACTACGAGGGAAAATGCGAAAGTGTCCATGGGCATAATTGGACGGTGGAAATTTATATTACATGCAAGAACTTAAACAGAATTGGCTTAGGGATGGATTTTGTGGAAGTAAAAAAGAAACTTGCCGAAGTAATAGAAAAACTCGACCATAAAGACTTGAACAACCTCTCTTTTTTCAAAAAGAAAAATCCCTCGGCCGAAAATATTGCCTGCTTTATATATAAAGAACTTGAGAAGAAAATAAATAGTCCTGGCATCAAACTTTCCAAAGTATTCGTTAAGGAAAGCGAAAATAGCGGAGTAAGTTATTTTGAAAAATAAATCTTTCAAAATAATAGAAATACAGTAGATATACAATAGATATATATGGATATACATTGTGAGAAACAATTTATTTCAGCATATTTCTATGTATTTCAATCTATTTCCATATAATTTTATTTAGTTCTATGCAAACCACTATAAAAATCTCCGAGATTTTCTATTCGATTCTCGGCGAGTCCACATGTCAGGGATTGCCCTGTGTCTTCATAAGAGTTGCCGGATGCAACTTGAGATGCTCTTACTGCGATACTAAATATGCGCAGGCCGGCGGCAAAGAATATTCAATAAAAAAAATCCTTTCGATTATATCCAAGTATCCCGTAAAAACGGCAGAAATTACCGGCGGCGAACCGCTTTTACAGAAAGGTGTGTATAAATTCATCCGAGAACTTATAAAAAGAAAATATAAAGTTCTTGTGGAAACTAACGGGAGCGCGGACATCGGCAAACTGCCGAAAGAAGTTATTGTTATCATGGATATAAAATGTCCTTCCAGCAAAATGCAGAATAGAATGGAGTGGAAAAATATAAAAAAATTAAAAGTCAATGACGAAATGAAATTCGTTCTTTCAAATAAAAAAGATTATCTTTGGGCGAAAGAAGTTATCAGGAAATATGAACTATCCGGAAAGAAAATTTTATTTTCGCCTGTTTTCGGCAAACTTGCGCCTAAAACTTTAAGCAAATGGCTGTTAAAAGACGGGCTGAACGCGCGAATTCATTTGCAGATGCATAAAATGATAGGAATAAAGTAGGAAATGTTTTTGTATTTGGGTAATATGCTATGTAAAAAATCTTGAAGGGAGAAAAAGATTATGGAAGAAAAAGATCTTGTTTACAGCGGAAAATCAAAAAATGTTTTTAATATAACGCAAGGCTCTCATTCCGGGAAATATCGGCTTGTTTTTAAAGATGAAGCTACAGGCTACATGGAAAACGGAAAACCTGTTTTTGACCCAGGATATGATGCTGTTGTCGGCGAAATCCCGGGAAAAGGCGCTATTGCCTGCAGATTTGCAACATATTTTTTTAAACTGCTGAAAGAAAAGGGTATTCCTTCCCATTATATTGACACAATCAGTGAGAATGAAATGATAATAGAACCTGCCGAAGCCCTGGGATTTCCTGTGGAATCTCCTGAATTTGCCGGTTCAACGCCCCTTTTAAATCTTGAATTTACATGGAGAAATAACGCTACGGGAAGTTTCTGGAGAAGATATCCCTTTGTCAGACCCTGTAAAAACATTAATACATTGGTTGAGGTGTGGACAAAAGGCGATAGCGATGTGCTTATTACGTTTGAATCATTGGAACATATAGGCGTTATGAACAAAGAAGAAATCGGCCAAAGCATTGAGCTTGTAAAAAGTATCGCCCAAATCGTTTGTGAAGAATTCACCTCAAAAGGATTTCATGTTATAGACGGAAAATTTGAATTAGGCCGATTAAAACACGGTGACGGCCAAATTGTAATCATAGATGAAATATCTCCTGATGTGCTGCGCGTGTGCAAGGGATATTCTCCCGCTCAAAATGGCGATTGCAAAACATATAAACAATGCGCCCTGACAAATTATTCCGAAGGCAAAAGAACAATCAAGAATAAAAACCAGGTTTCTGCTTCTGAGTTTATAAATATTTTTCTGTGATAAAAAACTGCCAATGCTTGGGAAATAATGAAAAGCATGAAACAGAATAGGATTAAAGAGAACAAGTGGCTGGCATATAACGAACTTGCGTGGACTGAATCAATTATTTGCGCGGATGATGACTATAAAGATGAAATAAAAGTATATTTAGAAGCGATTAAAAAACATTCAAAAATAAAAGTTAAAATACTTCTTCATCTCGGTTGCGGGGCAGGGGAATATGACAAGATTTTTAAAAAATATTTTAAGGTAACAGGTGTTGATATAAGTAATGGAATGTTAAAAATTGCAAAAAGCAAAAATCCTGAAGTTATTTATTATCGCGCTAATATGCGCAACGTAGAACTAAACAAAAGTTTTGACGTTGTTGTCATTCCTGATTCGATAGGGTATATGACTAAAACAGGCGATTTAAAGAAAACGCTCGCAACCGCATACAAACACCTAAACCCTGGCGGAGTGCTTTTAGTAACGTCTCACATCGCGGAAGAATTTAAAGACAATAATTTTGTCTATACCGGCGCTAAAGGAGATACAAAGATTACCATCTTTGAAAATAACCATATCCTTGACCAAGCCAAAACAAAATACGAAGCGGTGTTAATTTATTTAATCTGCCGCAAAGGGGATTTTAAAATTTATACGGACAGGCATTTAATAGGTCTTTTTAAGCGCGATATTTGGCTTAAACTTTTGAAAAATGCTGGATTTTCAATAGTTAAACAGATAAAAATGAATCATCTATACGATCGTTTTGTTTTAGAACAGGGCGAGTATATTTTAAGAGTATTTGTTTGTGTTAAACCCGAAATTTCTTGTAGTAAAAAATAGAAAGTGTTAAGATTTATGCCGATGAATAAAGACAGAATAAAAGGACTAAAACTTCTTAAAGAAAAGAAGATTAAACTGCCTCCTTCTCCGAATAAGGTAGAACTGGAAGTTTTCGAAAATGCATATCCGCAGAGGGATTACTGGATAGAATTCTCCTGCCCGGAGTTCACATCTATTTGCCCTGTGACGGGCCAGCCGGATTTTGGTAAAATTACCATCCAATATATTCCGGATAAAAAGTGTATTGAATCCAAATCGCTTAAATTTTTTATGTTTTCGTTTAGAAACTACGGAAGTTTTGCGGAAGATATAGTAAATAAAGTATTGGAAAAAGTTGTTAAAGCGGCTAAACCGAGGAAAGCGAAAGTTATAGGAGAGTTTGTTCCGCGAGGAGGCATTGCCATAAAAGTGGAAGCGGAATACCCTAATGAAGTAGCAAGTACAGAGTAGAGAGTAGAGAGAAAGATTTGAAATCTCTCTACTTTCTACTCTCTACTGTTGAAAAATTATGAAAATAAAACGACCGGATTGGGATGAATATTTTTTGAATATCGCAAAAGCGGTTTCAAGAAGAGGCACGTGTATTAGAAGAAGATTCGGCGCTGTTATTGTAAAGGACAATGTTATGCTAAGTAATGGTTATGTCGGCGCGCCGCGCAGCACACCTAATTGTATAGATATCGGTTATTGTTTAAGGGATAAACTAAAGATTCCCTCAGGGCTTCTTTATGAACTTTGCAGGAGTGTTCATGCGGAGGAAAATTCTATCGTAAATGCAGCCCGAAACGGGATATCGGTTGTGGGGGGGACGCTTTATCTTTACGGGGAAGATATCGCAAGCGGCAAAATATATCCCGTGCCTCCGTGCTGGAGATGCAAAAAAGCCATAATCAATGCGGGAATAACGAGGGTTTATGTCAAAGAAGAGAAAGGCAAGAAGTTATATCAAGTCAGCAATTGGATAAAAGAAATGAAAAAAGACCCCGATTTTTATCTCAAAGACCAATATCGCCGGATAAGAAAATTGTCTTAAAATCCTACTGAAAAATTTTTCTCCACAGAAACTTCCAAAAGCTATTGACAATACTACCTATTGGGCTATAATGCCCTTGTGAATACAATATATACTACTTACAGGCAATTCAAAATTTAAGAATAAAAATGCAAAATTACAAATCAAAATTCAAATATTCAGGCTCAAAAAATAAGACTAAAGTTAGAATTTTTAAGTATATGTATTATTTATTCTGTTCTATTTTTGATATTTAATTTTTCATATTTGATTTAACTATGAAATGTCCTTACTGCGCTAATGTGGAAAATAAGGTAATTGATTCACGCTTGTCCGGTAATTCTTTATCTATAAGACGAAGGAGAGAATGTCTTAAATGTAGCCGTCGTTTTACGACTTATGAAAGAATAGAAACCGTTCCTTTTATGGTAATCAAGAAAGACGGCAGAAGAGAACCGTTTCAAAGAGAAAAATTGTTGAGCGGGTTGCTTAAAGCGTGCGAAAAAAGACCGGTTAGCACCGCTGATATCGAGAATTTGGTAGAAGACATAGAAAGGGAGGTAAAAGAAAAATTCTATGACGAAGTCTCGTCGGATAAAATAGGCGAAGTGGTAATGAGGAGTTTGAGGAAAATGGATGATATCGCTTATGTAAGATTTGCTTCGGTTTATAGGCAGTTCACAGACGTAGATGATTTTTTGAAGGAAGTTAAAAGGTTCTCTCACACCAGAAGAAAGGAGGGATAGCCCATGGAGAAAGTGGTAAAAACACATGATACAAAACAATTTACAATAGAAAAAGTTAGAAAAAGAGATGGACGGGTCGTTTCTTTTGATAAATCAAAAATAGCAGACGCGATATTCAAAGCTGCCCAATCTGTAGGCGGCGAAGACAAATTTTTAGCTGACCAGTTGGCCGACGTCGTAAGTTTTTATCTTGAGAAAAAAGGCATTAATATTCCGGATATAGAAGAAATTCAAGACGCGGTGGAAAAAGTCCTGATTGAGACAGGACATGCTAAAACCGCAAAAGCCTTCATACTTTATAGAGATTGGAGAACGAGAATAAGAAATAGTATAAGAGTAAGTAAACAGACGAAAAATTCCAATATTTCGTCTACAGATTTTTCTTTGATGGTGTCTACGAGTCAAACGTCCGATATTCTTCCGTGGGATAAGACAAAAATAAGCGATGCGTTAGTCAAAGAATGCGATATTTCTCACTCTGTTGCGGGTGCCATTGCTTCGGCTGTCGAAGAAAAAATAATGCGCAGCGGTCTTAAAAATGTTTCGACCGTACTTATAAGGGAATTGGTCGATAACGAACTTTTGGTGAGAGGTTACAGTAAACATCTCAAGCAAGAGAAACTGCTCGGCATGTCAATGTTTAATCTCGAGAATCTAATTTTTTCCAAATCAAACGAAAACTCCAACATTGCTGCGAATAATCCGGAGGCGGTAAACCTTGAAATCGCAGAAAACACTTTAAAACAATATGCCTTGGAAAAGATTTTCTCTTCGGAGGTTGCTGAGGCCCATTTAAGAGGAATTATACATATTCATGACCTCGGTTATCCTGTCAGGGTTTATTGTTCTTCTCATTCTTTGGAATATATAAAGAAATACGGGCTTGAACTTAACAATCTTGACACTTCTTCCCTGCCTGCTTCTCATGCGCGCACGTTGACTGGACATTTAAATACGTTTCTTGCGTCGATGCAGGCTTATTATGCGGGCGCGTTGGGGGTCGGGTATATAAATATTCTTTATGCTCCTTATCTTGTGGGTATGAACGATAAGCAATTGAAACAAGAAGCCCAATATCTGATTTTCTCGGGTTCACAAAACGCTTTTTCAAGAGGCGGCCAGACATTATTCTTGGATTTCAATCTGCATACAGGTGTTCCCGGTTATCTTGCGGATGTACCGGCTATCGGACCGGGCGGAAAATATACGGGAAAAACATACAAAGACTACGAAAAAGAAACGCAAAAATTCTGCAGGGCATTAATGGAAGTCTGGAGGGAAGGCGATTGCTACGGCCATGTATTTGCTTTCCCTAAAATGGATTTGCATATAAACAAAGATACTTTTAACGATCCCGCGCAACATGAACTCTTTGAATACGCCTGCCAGGTTGCTTCCGAAAACGGCTCGCCGTATTTTGTTTTTGACAGAGACGAGGTTACGCTTGCGCAGTGCTGCAGATTAAGGACGAAGGTGGAAGACCAATATTTGATAAAACATCCTGAGAGCATGAGATTCTGCGGGTTCCAGAATATCACCATCAATCTTCCGCAGGCGGCTTATCGCGCGGGCAGGGGCAATTTCGAAGGTCTGTTGAAAGAAATCGAAAGGGCTGTGAGGCTTGCGATGAAAGCGCATGTGCAGAAGAAGAAATTCATTTCAGAGTTGATATCCGCGCCCCATATGCCTTTATGGCAGATAGGCAAAAACGCTAAAGACGGCAGGCCGTATGTCGACTTGGAAAAATCCACATATATTATCGGCATATTGGGGCTTAACGAATGCGTTCAATACCTGACGGGACAAGAACTTCATGAAAACGACGAAGTTTATAAATTGGGACTTAAGATTATCGCATGGATGAATCTTAAAGCGAAAGAGATGGGCAAAGAGCATAATTTAAAAGTCGCTTTAGAAGAGTCCCCTGCGGAGTCTGCCGCAAGACGTCTTGCAAGAATAGATTTGAGGGAATTCCCGTTTTCCAGAGAAGTAATAAAGGGAGATATAGAAAGTGAAGAATACTATTACACAAATTCTATCCATTTTAGGGCAGATGCGCCTTTATCGCTTGTGGAAAGGATAGAAAAACAAAGCCGTTTCCATCCCTTGATCGAATCTGGCGCTATACTTCATGCTTTCATAGGCGAACAGAAACCATCCAAAGAGAGCATTATGAATCTTATAGACAAAACTTTCCATAACACTCAGGCGGCTCAGCTTACTGTTTCCCCTGAATTTACCATGTGCAATAGTTGTCATCGTTCAGCAAGAGGGTTGAAAGATTCCTGCAGTTATTGCGGCAGTTCAAATGTATATGGAGTCACACGCATTGTCGGTTATTTTTCTAGAGTAAACAATTGGAACAAGTCTAAGATAGGGGAGCTGAAAGACAGAAAAAAGGGAAATTACAAAATAAATTAATAACTCTCCGTGGAAGTTTCACAACGGACATCGGAGGAAATAATAAACATATAAAGGAGAACAGGATGGATATAAAGTTGTTTTTACGAAATGATGGTTGTCCAAAATGCGAAGAATTAAAAAATAAACTCGGAGAGCAACTCCAAAAAATTCCCGTGTATTTCATCGATACTTTGGATGGATTGACAGAAGCCGCATATAATAATGTTTTGACTACCCCGACATTGGTTCATAAAGGCAACCATGTTGTGGATTTGGAGGAAATAGCAAAGATAATCGGCGAAAAAATGGATGATTAATTTTTGAAAAAATCCGTTCAATTTTTACTCTTTTTTGTTATACTTCTAAGAAATGTTGAGGCAGCTTCAAAATAAATTTCTTTTTTAGTTTCTTGAGGCAGACGTCCTTCTATTACTTCATTCATTACGAACTCTTTTATTTTTCCTATCAAACGTCCCGGCGGAAGGTTAAAATATTCCATTATATCATTCCCCGACAGCGGATATTTTAATCCTTTAATGGAATTTAGCGAATTAATTCTTTCACTAAGCTCATCAAGCATTTTTATTTTTTCTCTTACCTTTTCTTTCCTATAGGAGGTTATATCGCAACGGGACAGGATAAGAACCTTGTCAAGTCGGGCTCCCATCTCTTTTATAAATCTTCTTACCGCCGAATCGGTCCATTCTGGCGTATAGAGATTAGCACGCATATGTTTCGATATTAAAAAAGATATATCTTCTTTTAATTCTTTCGGAAATTTAAGGCGTGACAGGATAGAGTAAGCCATTTTAGCGCCGAGTTCTTCATGTCTGTAAAAATGTATCTGGTCTTTTTCTTCTGCTTTTACATAGGGTTTGCCAATATCATGCAACAGTGTTGCCCATCTCAAAGTTGCGTCTTTAGGTGTATTTTCCACAACTTTCAAAGTATGCAGCCATACGTCCTTATGATGTTGCTCGCTTTCTTGGTGCAAGTTTTTTAACGGGTAAAGTTCCGGGATGAAAAAATTTAAAACTTTTGCATTCATCATTTCCGCCAACGCTTTTACCACAAAGTCGCCAAGCAAAAGTTTAGTCATTTCCGCTTGAATTCTCTCTTCTGAAATATACATTAACCTGAATGCATTTTTTTCGATCGCTTTGTAAGTTGTGTTTTCTATTTTGAAGCCGAGTTGCGACTGGAATCGGAATGCTCTTAAGATTCTTAAAGGGTCGTCCTCGAAAGATTCGTCGGGGTTAGAAGGTGTGAGTATTAATTTTTCCGAAAGGTCTTTAGCGCCGTTGTACATGTCTATGATTTTTCCGTCGGGAGAAATCGCAAGCGTATTGATTGTGAAATCTCTTCGTTTAAGGTCTTCCTTAAGAGTTTCCCCGAATTCTACGGCCGGTTTTCTGTTTCGCGGACGGTATGTTTCTTTTTTTCTGTAAGTGGTTATGTGGACTTCTTTCCCGTCAATTATGGCCCCCACGGTGCCAAAAGCTATTCCCACCGGAAAATTTTTGATTTTGTTCTTATTTAGTGTTTCCCGTGTCTTTTGCGGCGGTAATGATGTCGCAAAGTCGAAATCGGTTAGTTCTTTGTTCATGAGCATGTCTCTGACGGACCCCCCCACCAAAAAAATTTCACCTTTTTCTTTTTTGAAAATCTCATATATTTTTTTGAATACGCTTTTTTCCATAACGCGCAATTATAGCACAGCTATAGGTTGTGGTATAATAACCACACCATTAAAAATGGAAATACAGTGGATATATGTAGAAATATATGAGAATTTTTAAATCTAGGTTACAGAAAAAACTTATACTTTCTTTTCTTGCCGTCGGCATAGCCCCGATGGTTATTTCTATTTTTATAACCACTCAAATTATGTCCAAACGGGTAGAGGAAGATATCAAAAATACAATACATGGCGCTTATAATCTGGCGGAGGAAGAAATCGCAAAATTACAGGAAACCGCGCTCGAAAGCAATAAATATCACCTTAATCAACCGGAATTTTTTAAGAACGCAAAAAAGGCTTTCTCCGAGATTAAAACATGGGCTGAACAGCCATATTTGCCGATTGCGGAAAATGTCTTTCTATATAAAGGGGCCCATCCGAAAGAAGGAAAATTGTTTATGGAAATAGGGGTGGGGCAAATAAAAACTTTAATGGCGGGAGCAGTGTCGCCTATAACGGATGAAAGAGGAAACGTTATCGGTGGACTGGGAACGGTATATCCTTTGGGTCAGAGATTTGAACAG
>JAQURI010000033.1 GCA_028715665.1 Candidatus Ratteibacteria bacterium | reverse complement strand
CAAAACTTTGTCCATATCCGAAATCAGCCCCAAAACGTCTTTGCGCAAATTTTCTTCCATTCCCGCCAAAATAGCTTCCAAACCTAAATGTGCTCCCGACTTAACTACGGCGTTTAATAATTTTACGGCTCTTTTTTTCGCATCGGTATCCACAGACGAAATGTCTTTTAATATAATATCCAGATAATTCGAATCTTCCAATACTTCCGCGCAGTCCTTAAGTACTTTTAACTCGCCCCCGTCCGCAAGCCGCTCAATATACGGAATAGACTCATTGATATTCTCTATCATGGCTGATTTGACGCTGTCCCTTACTAACCACGAATCGTCTTTAATCATCCCGGCGATTTCGGATATGCTCTCCGGACCTAAAATTCGGGAGAGCGCTCTTACTGCATGCATTCTTACGAACCAAGCTTCATCCTTAAGACGCGGTAATATAACATCCTTACTCCGACCCAAACCCATTTCTCCAAGGCATTCACAGCTTGCCGCGCGCACGTCCGCCGATTGGTCAACAGCAAGAGATTCTATCTTCTCTACATATTGCACCTGCTTAAACTTCGATAGTATCTTAATTGCCCAAAAACGGACAAGTTCGTTTTGACTTTCGGTTAATCTGATTACTTCTTCCGCAACGGATGAGGGGAATTTCTCCAACAACGTGGCGATTCTATTACTACTATCAATATGTCCTGCTAAAAAATCCAACAATATCTTAGCTGATGGACTACTCCTAATCTGACCGAGCGCCAATATGGAAAAATAAGAAATATCCGGGTCGCGGTCAAGGACGGACTTCTTGAGTATATCTAAAGCCAGAGGGCTATCGGCATAACCTAAACTGATAATCGCTTCAATGCGTTTCCATTTGTCCCGTGAGCGAATTGCCACATTTTCAATATCTTTGATTTTTCCCGAGGAAGCAAGGCAAATTTTCAATCTCTGTCCAAATTCACCGGACAGAACCGATTCCATCTGTTTTGCTACATAAAAAAATTGTTCATTTGTGAATGTTTTAGTCACTATGGGACAAGAATTCTCTATTGTGCCTTTGCCTGTCGGGACTAAATTCTGCAGATTTGCACGGATAGCGGTCAATTTGCGTGCGCGTCTGAGTGAAATTATCTTCCCCAGCGCTGAATATACAACAATGACAACGGCTGACACAGCTGAAACTGCCAGCAACATGCTATCAATTGCCCAGACCAAATTAGTATGATAATCGTACATAAGAATCAGAATTTGAAGGATAGCCCCAATTGCAAACTGCGTTTTATGAAGTCCGGTTCTTCCTGTGAATATGAAAAACCCAGTATCAGGCTTGCGGCTTCAAAAATACTGTAATCTAATCCCGTAAAAATTATATATCCCGATTGGGCAGAAGCATTTAATGTTTCATCAATATCATATAATCTTTCCCCTGCGGCCGTTCCCAACCAGAAATTAAGATTTTCATTTAAAACAAAATACCCTTTTAGCGTGCCCGAATGCGCAACACCCCTGGTTTCCGTAAAGGTATTATTATATGTTGCAGACAAAAAATTATCTCCGAAATAATATATTAGTCCGGGATATGTTATAAAGACATCGTTATCGGCATAGTCCGAGTATCTGTATCCTAACGTCCAGAAATAATTTCCGAACATCCTGTGTTCATACTTTATTCTGCCTTGAAAACTGTAGACATAATCGATGTCGGAGCCGAAAACTATTTGCGCATCCCACGAAGAATTATCCTCGAATCTCAATAAAGAACCTAGTCCTAAAGTGTAATACTGGGAATCAAAACGTTGAAAGTTGTTCACTTCGGCATACGGCGTAAAATAATCATTAACAGTATAAGATATCGTGTTTGTCCACTCCGTCCATCGCCCCTCTCTCGCATTTTGATTTACCCAACCGTAATCATAGTAAGAACTTAAATAGAATTTCCCTTTTTTCGGCAGGTTGACTTTTATCTCTTTTTCTTTAACGCTGCTTTCCGCATCGGATGTTTCCGGCGAGGATGCGGCAGGGGATATTAGGATTATTAAAAATATTACCAGCAAAGAATATATCTTCACTTTCTTCGTCTCTTGTTTTCAAGATAATATACAATAGTATTGTCTATTATGCCATCCGTACCGTATTCGGGTTTATAACCTATGAACTTCTTTATTTTAGAAAGATTCGGGACCCTGCACCCTATTTCTTCGAAATCAGAAAATGTTTTACCATAGGCCTTTTTATATGACAGAAATCGGATTTTAGATTTAGAGTTTGCTCTTTGTTTAACCTTTTCTGCCAACTCTCTGACACTTATGGGCTTGTCATTGCCTATATTAAAAATCTCTCCCTCCGCCTTAGGGGACAAACTTAAATCTATCATAGCCCGCACCACATCTTTTACGTAAGCAAAAGAGCGTGTCTGCAAACCGTCCCCATATACAGTTATCGGTTTATTTGACAATGCCTCATCGATGAATCTCGGCAATACCATTCCATAACGACCCACCTGACTAGGACCTACTGTATTGAAAATCCTAACGATAACGACAGGTAATTTTTTCTCTTTTGCATAAGCTAAAGCAAGAAATTCATCCACTGCCTTAGCGCCCGAATAACTCCATCGGTTGACACGGGTTGAACCGAGTATCCTGTCATCGTCTTCGCTAATAGGCGAACATACGTGCTTGCCGTATATTTCCGAAGTCGATGCAAAGAGTACTTTCTTACGATATTTGTCTGCCAGCTTAAGGACTATCCTGGTACCTTCGATATTAGTCAATATGGGGTTTATGGGATGGTCTAAAATAAATTTCACCCCCACCGCCGCAGCCAAATGATAGACGATATCGCTATTGCTTATCAGCTTACTCACCAATTTTTCGTTCAGTATTGAGCCTCTGTAAAATTTAAAATTTTTGTTTTTTAAAAGATGGAGGATATTAGATTTTGAGGACGTAGAGAAATCATCGACAGCAATTACTTTAAAATTGCGAGCGAGGAGCGCTTCGCATAGATGCGAACCGATGAATCCCGCTCCCCCGGTTACCAACGCTTTCTTTAATGCCATTTGGACTATTATCTATTTTATATAATTAAATGCGTATAGAGAAATTCTTCTTTTTGTTGACTTTTTTCTCACAAAAGACAGGACAGAGATATGATTAAAAAGGGGGCTTATATCTAAATTAAAGGCGATATTATTTTTTCATTTTCTTCAAAACATATACCCGCAAAGGGCATTTACAAAGATAAGAAGAACCGAAAAGCAACGAATATTCGCACTGCCATGCGTATCTGTTCGAACACTCCACGAATGATGCCAACGGCGTATCCTTTGCTTTTTCAAGATTTTTAAAACCCGACTTATAACACGCAAAACCTATATTACACTTCATCCCACTCATTATTTTTTCTATTTGTTTTTTGTGTTTTATCATTTTTTCTTCCTTTTCCTTGAAAAATTCGAAAAACTTATACCAATCGACAAATCCTTCCAGTTTTCGCCAAGGCAGGGGGAAATTCCCGGGTTTTTCTGGTTACAACAAGTCAATTTCCCCAAACCAAATCTCTTGAGATTCTGGCAGACAATGAATAAATCCTCTCCGTTAAAACAGATATCTGCAAAACTTTCAATTGTTTCGCGTTCAAGTTTCCCCTTTCCGCCGTTTTTTACGGCCGAAGCTACCAATAAAAGAAGCACTTTTAACTGGCTCTCAGATAATGCGTTAATTAGACCTCTGTCAATCCGATGTAAAACTTCAAAAGGTCTAAATATTCTCTCCATTCTTGTATAAAAAGGAACTATTTTACTTATTTTATATATAAAATAATACAAATTATTCCTTATAACGGCCAATTTGTCAATACCATTCCGTCCAATGCCCCAAAATGCACAACTTGTAGGACAATATTCGTTATGATATTATTCCGACCATGAAAAAGAAAAGTAGCGATATAAAAATGTTGGCAAAAGAAATCGGGGAAAAATTAAAAAATACGAGGAAAAAACTGCGACTGACCCAAAAACAACTTTCCGAGAAAATGCGGGATAGAATAGATTATACATATATCGGCAAAATCGAACGCGGAGAGATTGTGCCTTCCATCAAAATGATTAAAAGAATAAGCCAAGGGTTGGATATCCCCGTAGATTTCTTCTTTCAGAAGGAAACAGTCGTGGATTTGCTTGGGCTATTACCCAAAGATATAAGAGATATTGCTCAAGACACCGACAAAGTCGCTTTTTTCAGGGAAGTAAAAAAACTGGACAAAAAAGACATCCCATTGGTAATGGAAATAATACGGATATTAAACAAACATCGCATCTCTTCCGATGAAGACAAAGTTCGCGGCTATTTCCCTTCTACCGGATACGCGATGGGCTTGGTGGCCGAAAAGAAAAATTCTTATAAGCGCAAGAAAGCCGACAAATAAGACGCTTTATTTATAGAGTGGGGAAAAATCTGTTTATCGCCCGCTGGATATAACCGTCGTACGCAATAACCAATTCCACTATCAACGGAGTACAGTTGCTTACCTTCATGCCCATTAGAGGGTCTTGGGGTTGAGAAGTTGCCACTACAAGTATCTCATCCTTTTTCTCTATTGGGATTACACCAAATTCACGCACAACTTTTTCCGGAAGAAGCGTAGCTACATCTCGGCTAATATTTACATTGGATAAATCTACCCAGGGAATGTGAAACTGACTGGCTAAAGCAACGCATATATCGGTCGGAGTTACATACTTCATGTCCACTAAAATTTGCCCCAACTTTTTGTTTTTCTGTTGCTTTTGTTCGTTTATAGCATCCTGTAGTTGGTGGGCGGTAATATATCCTGCACCGAGAATAATTTCTCCCAATGGCTTAATTTTTATTGGTTCTAAGGGTTTTTCTGGTGACTTTTTTACTTCATCTTCGATTACAAAAATCTTGTCGGACTTCGGGACAATGGTCGGTCTTTGTTTCTCAATTTCGTCTTCTCTTGCTTTTCTCTGTTGTTTAAACGATTCCTCCACTTCTTCCACGGTAATATTCTGTTGTTCTATTAATTTTTTACCCAATAATCTTTTGCAATCCACATTTTTGACAGCCTTGGCATTTATATAAATACGTTCGCTCTTATCGCCAGGATTTAAGGGGACCACAAAAAAACCTTGGTCCTTGGGATGATACTTATTGGTAGAGCCGTCAATTCTATGTCCGTCCTTAAGTTCCACCATCAGCCTGTACGGAAGGACTCCGGCATATATTGACTGGTCTATAGTTTCCTTATGTAAAAAGTTTCCGTTACCGCGCACCTTCTTGAGGAAAACAATTTGTTTGACGGAATCTAATTTGATGGGAAGGTTATCTATTCCACCTTTATCGTTTTTGACTTGCAAATAAAAAACCGGGAAGTTCATATTGAAACTAAACACTTCCCCTGTCTTCTCTGTCCCTTCAAAAAACTTAACTATAACGTGGTGCATTTTAGCTTGCCTGCCCGCTTCGTAGCAGGCGGGACTCCTTTTTATTTAGGTTAAGCAAGTTTGCAAATTACCACAAATTTTACAGTATAAGCTTTTGTTCTATTCCGACAGGATGATACACTATACGTGGAAAAAATGCAAAAGGGAAAATTTTTCTCCATATTTTCTTAAAAATTTTCTAAATTATCTATTTTGTTATGGTATAATGCTTGCGTTTCAAAAACTGAATTTAGCCACGACGCTGTGGAAAGCGCCGTGGTTTTTTTATTTTGAAATATTCAAATTAATTGGTATCATTAATAAGATCTGCCTGGGAATCCACTCCGAAGCGGGTCAAGGAGGGCTAATATCATGTCCAATAGTATCGAATCTTTTATGAAAAGAGTTATAGAAAAAAATCCCGGTGAGAGCGAATTTCATCAGGCAGTCAAAGAAGTGCTTGACAGTTTAGAATCCGTTCTTGAACAACATCCCGAATATGCTGATGCTAAAATTCTTGAAAGGATTGTCGAGCCGGAAAGGCAGATTATTTTCCGTATTCCATGGCAGGATGACAAGGGAAATATTCATGTTAATCGGGGTTTTCGGATAGAATTCAATAGCGCTCTCGGTCCTTATAAAGGAGGACTGCGATTTCATCCGAGCGTTTACATCGGAATTATCAAATTTTTAGGGTTTGAACAGATTTTCAAAAATTCACTCACGGGCTTGTCTATGGGCGGCGGCAAAGGCGGTTCGGATTTTAGTCCCAAGGGTAAATCCGACAATGAAGTTATGCGTTTCTGCCAGAGTTTTATGACCGAACTTTTCCGCCATATAGGACCGGACACAGATGTCCCTGCCGGAGATATAGGCGTTGGGGGACGAGAAATAGGTTTTATGTTCGGACAATATAAAAAATTACGCAACGAATTTACCGGAGTGCTTACAGGAAAAGGTCTTGCATATGGCGGCTCTCTTGTGAGAACCGAAGCTACAGGTTATGGGCTTATTTACTTTGTAACCAGAATGCTTGAAGACCGCGCAACTGGCTGGAAGGGGAAAAAAGTATCTATATCGGGATCAGGAAATGTTGCAATTTATGCGGCGCAAAAAGCTATTGAACTCGGAGCGAAAGTCATTACGATGTCAGACAGCAACGGTTTCATCGTTGACCAGAAAGGAATTTGCCTTGAAACAGTCAAACGCATAAAGGAATTGGAAAGAGGTCGGATTAGAGAATATACAAACGAACATAAGTCCGCAATATTCAAGGAAAGGTTTCAAGATGTTTGGTCTGTTCCATGCGATATTGCCCTGCCGTGCGCCACCCAGAATGAGATTGACCAAAACGCCGCCCAAGCCCTCGTAAAAAACGGCTGTATAGCTGTCGGAGAAGGCGCAAATATGCCATCTACACCGGAAGCCATAGAAATTTTTCTCAATGAAGGCGTATCTTTTGGCCCTGCCAAAGCCGCAAATGCAGGCGGCGTTGCCACCAGCGGTTTGGAAATGAGCCAAAATTCAATAAGACTGAGCTGGACTTTTGAAGAAGTAGACAAACGTTTGAAAACCATTATGGACAATATTTACGACCAATGCGTTATAACCGCAGAAAAATATGGCAAAAAGAATAACCTTATGGCTGGCGCAAATATTGCCGGGTTTCTAAAAGTAGCCGACGCCATGCTTGCTCAGGGAATTGTATAGGTTTTTGATGAAACCCGTTCATTTGTTCAGTTTTTAAATATAAATACTATCGTTAAAACTTTTGTTTATTTCTTTTTTATAGATTTTGCAAGGTTTAAATTATGGCAATACAAGAAACCACAGGACTGACAGGGTTGGATTCTGTGTTGGATTATCTGCGCAAAGGCGATAATGTTGTCTGGCAGGTGGACAAAATCGAGGATTTTCAGCACTTCGTCACTCCCTTTGTAGCAAAAGCAAAACAAGACGGCAGAAAAGTAATTTATATAAGATTTGCCAAGCATAAGCCCCTCGTAGAACCCGACTCCAACGTTACAATCTATGAATTGAACGCCAAAAGCGGATTTGAGATTTTCTCGTCACAGGTATACAAAATAATTTCCCGCGAAAAGAAAAATATCTCTTATGTTTTTGACTGTTTGTCGGATTTACTGGACGCTTGGGCCACCGACCTGATGATAGGTAATTTTTTTATGGTTACCTGTCCATACTTATTCGAATTGGAATCCCTCGGCTACTTTGCCCTGATTAGAAACAACCATTCTTTCAAAACCGTAGCCAGAATCCGCGAAACGACCCAACTTTTGCTGGACGTTTATAATTTCGAAGATAATATTTACGTACATCCGTTAAAAGCATGGAAAAGATATTCCCCAAAAATGTTTTTCCCCCATCTGCAAAAGGGAGAACAATTTGTGCCAATCACAAACAGCGTCGATGCCGCAAGACTTATTTCGCATGTTTCCGAACAGGGGCTTGAACCTGCGCAAAGAGTTTTGGATTATTGGGACCGGCTTTTTATGCAATGCGAAAAACTATCCCAAGACGAATCTATCTCCGCTGCTGAAAAAAAACGGAGCGTAAAACAATTATGCAGAATAATGATCGGACGCGAAAAAAGAATCTTATCTCTGGCAGAAAGCCATTTTTCGCTTGAAGACTTATTGAGCATCAGAAGCCGAATGATCGGCACGGGATTCATAGGCGGCAAGGCCGTCGGGATGCTTCTCGCCAACAATATCGTCTCAAAGGACACATCTTATGACTGGAAACAAATTTTAGAGCCTCATGACTCATTCTATGTCGGGTCTGATGTTTTCTACAGCTATATTGTGGAAAATGGCTGGTGGAAATTAAGAATGGAACAAAAAACAAAAGAGGGATATTTTCATATCGCATCGGAACTTCGAAGAAAAATGTTAAAAGGGAAATTTCCCGACCAAATTTGCGAACAGTTCCAGGCAATGATCGAATATTTCGGGCAATCCCCGATTATCGTGCGTTCCAGCAGTTTGCTTGAAGACGCTTTTGGAAATGCCTTTGCGGGAAAATATGCCAGCTTTTTTCTCGCCAATCAAGGCAGCCCCGAGGAAAGATACAACCAATTTGAATCCGCGGTTAGAAAAGTGTACGCCAGCACTATGAACGAAAATGCTTTGGCATACCGTCTGCAAAGAGGTTTGGAACACCAGGACGAACAAATGGCTTTGCTCATTCAACGCGTATCGGGTTCGCACAGAAAAAAATATTTCTTCCCGGACCTCGCCGGAGTCGGCGTTTCGTATGATACTTTTGCCTGGAATCCGGAGCTTGATCCCAAAGCAGGAATGTTAAGACTCGTATTCGGGCTCGGCACAAGAGCAGTAAACCGCGTTGATGACGATTACCCCAGAATCATTGCCCTTGACGCCCCCTTGTTGCGGCCGCTTGCCGGCATGGATGATATAAGAAAATATTCGCAACGTCATGCCAATTTGATTGACACTGAAGAGAATAATTTAAAAACAGTCCCTCTTCAAAAATTATTTAGTGAAAATCCCGAGTTGGCGTTAGATTCCATTGTTGAACCCGATTTCCAAATGAGCAGAAAAATGAGAGAACTGGGAATGAAAGAAAACAAATGCTGGCTTCTTACTTTTAAAAAACTTCTCTCCGATACATCTTTCATCCCAATTATGCAAAAATTACTGCAAGTCATAGAAAACCAATATCAATATCCTGTAGATATAGAATTTACAGCCAATTTCAAAGATAAGGACAAGCTCGTGATAAACCTGCTCCAGTGCAGACCCCTTCAAACCAAGGGCTTGCATGCGCAGGTGAAAATTCCTCCGCAAATCAACCCGCAAAAAATCTTGTTTTCATGCGAAGGATATTTTATGGGCGGAAGCATCTCCCTGCCGATAAAAAAGATTATTTACGTCGACCCGAAGGCATATTCCGAGTTGTCCCAAACCGAAAAATACGACATCGCCAGGATTGTGGGGAAATTAAACAAACAAATAACCGATAAAGAAATCGAACCCACTATTTTGCTTGGCCCAGGACGATGGGGAACAACCACGCCGAGCTTGGGCGTTCCTGTCAACTTTTACGAAATAAACAATATTTCCGTGATGGTAGAAATTGCATATGAGGGCGGAAATCTAATGCCGGATTTGTCATTCGGGACCCACTTTTTCCAGGACCTTATAGAAAGCGACATTTTTTACATAGCTCTTTTCCCAAATCAGGAAAAAGTAACCTTCAACAAGGATTGGCTTTTGAAAATGCCAAATTTACTTACGGCCTGCCTTCCGGAAAGCGAAAAATACACAGATGTAATAAAAGTTTATGAAACCAAAAGCAAACAATTGCAGCTTATGTGTGATATTGTGTCCCAAAAAGTTGTTTGCTTTTCCAATGCGGGAAAAGATTAAATTGCTATTCAAATTACAGCGAAAAACATCAGCAAACAAATTTGCCAGCCCGTGTTATCTCATGCTAAAATTCATGCCAAAAATCAGTTTTGCGATTTTAGCCAATAAAAACTTATTTCCAAACGGAGGATAAAGTGTCTTCAAAACAAATAATAGAAAATGTTTACGAACAAGTTCTCAAGCGCAATCCGGGAGAAACAGAATTTCATCAGGCCGTAAAAGAAGTTTTGGAAAGTCTTCCCAGCGTGCTTGACGAAAATCCCGAGTACGTCGAAGCGCGTATTTTAGAAAGAATTGTCGAGCCGGAACGAATAATAATATTCAGGGTTCCCTGGACCAATGACAAAGGCAACACGCAAGTAAACAGGGGTTTCCGCGTTCAATTCAACAGTGCGCTCGGACCTTACAAAGGCGGATTACGCTTCCATCCCAGCGTAAATTTGGGAATTTTGAAATTCCTCGCTTTTGAACAAGTTTTTAAAAACAGTCTTACAACCCTTCCGATGGGCGGAGGCAAAGGCGGTTCTGACTTTGACCCCAAAGGAAAATCCGACAACGAAGTAATGAAATTCTGCCAGAGTTTTATGAATGAACTCTTCCGCTACATCGGACCGAATACGGATGTTCCCGCAGGAGACATTGGAGTCGGCAAACGTGAAATAGGGTATCTCTTTGGTCAATACAAAAAACTGAAAAACGAATTTACCGGAGTGTTTACGGGAAAAGGTATCAACTGGGGAGGAAGCTTAATCAGACCTGAAGCAACAGGTTTCGGCGCAGTTTATTTTGTCCAAGAAATGCTGAAATTAAAAAACGAGACTTTAGAAGGGAAAAACGTAGTGCTTTCCGGCTTCGGAAATGTTGCATGGGGAGTTGCATTAAAGATTACCGAACTCGGCGGAAAAGTCATAACGCTCTCCGGCCCGGACGGCTATATATATGATAAAGACGGAGTAAAAGGAGAAAAAATAAACTATATGCTCCAGTTGCGCGCGTCAAATAATGACCGAGTCGAAGACTACGCAAAGAAATTCGGCGTGCCGTTTTATGCGGGAAAACGCCCATGGGAAGTAAAATGCGATTTAGCTCTGCCCTGCGCAACACAAAATGAATTAGACATCAATGACGCAAAAACATTGATCAGCAACGGCTGTATTTTAATCGCGGAAATTTCGAACATGGGTTGCACAGCTGACGCAGCCAAACTTGCAACGAAGAAAATTATGTTTGCTCCCGGCAAAGCGGCAAATGCGGGAGGTGTTGCTACTTCAGGACTTGAAATGTCGCAAAACAGTATGAGACTAACGTGGACATCTGAGGAGACTGATAAGCATTTGCTTCAAATTATGAAGAATATTCACGAAACATGTCTCAAATATGGGCAAATTTCCAAAGATACAATAGATTACGTAAAAGGCGCAAACATCGGCGGATTCGTAAAAGTCGCGGATGCGATGTTGGACCAGGGTTTGGTATAAAAAATAAGCACAAAGTTTGTGCTAAAAAGACAAAGGCGTCCTTTTCATCTATGCATTGGTTTACTGACAATGTGTAGAGAGAGGATGTTTTTTTATATAAATGGAATCTGTAACCAAAGAACGGGTCGCGATTTTAGATTTCGGTTCGCAGTACACACAGTTAATTGCCCGAAGAGTCAGAGAGTGCAAGGTTTATTCGGAAATATTTCCGTATAATGTCTCTATCCGAAAAATTCTCGACAATCCTCCCAAAGCGATTATCCTGTCCGGCAGTCCCGCAACAGTTACCAAGGATAAAAGCCCGACAATATCGAAACAGTTCTTCAAACTTGGAATTCCTGTTCTGGGAATATGCTACGGCATGCAACTAACGGCAAAACTTTTCGGAGGAAAAGTTAAACATTCTCCGAACTGCGAATACGGCGATTCAAAATTAACAATAGATAAACCTGATAAAATTTTCGGCGGTCTCGGCAATAATCTCACGGTTTGGATGAGCCACGGAGACCATGTGTTAAAAATGCCGAAAGGTTTTGAAAAAATAGCGCATACTTCCAACTGTCCGTTTGCAGCGAT
>JAQURI010000032.1 GCA_028715665.1 Candidatus Ratteibacteria bacterium | reverse complement strand
GGGAGTCCCTATATTTGACACGATTTCCGTGTTTTTGATTAGATTATCCCGGAAAAAACCTCTTTTTGTGGGTGATAAAAACCATTTTTCTCATAGGTTGGTCCAGCTTGGCATGACCCAGCCTCAGGCGGTTGCTTTCGTTTATTTGGTCACATTTTGCGTGGGAATAAATGCCACACTCCTTTCCACGGTAGGAAGGCTCGGCTCAGCGGTAATTTTACTACAAGCCGTAGTCATATTTATCATAATTGCTTTACTTGAATATACGGGAAGAAAATCTATAGACAAATCCAATCCTCGGCGTGAAGGTCTTAAATAACTTGCATAAAAGATAACTACCGCGGCAAAATTTGTTCCTAAACAGGGCTTTTTCCGCTCTTAGTTGACTTTTACGCATATATTTTTTATAATCTGCCAAATTACCGCAGAGAAAGAGACTATTTAATATAGATAATAAAATATAGGTTTTAACATTTGAATTTAAAAATTTTCTTGCCTTTTGGCAAGCAGGAAATTCGGTAAAGAGAAATGATTAAAAAAACAAAAAGGTATTGCCTAAGCAGTCTCTTTATTTAGGATTTTTCTGCCTTGTCGGCATGATTGAAATGTTAATCCCCTCTGCGGTCTACCCTGCACCAGAGTAAACTCGGTTCAGGGTTTAAAGGGGGTGATTGGGTTGTTAACTAAGATATGGGTTATTTCTGCAGTTGCAGGAATAACCTTATTTTTTGCAGGATATTTCCTCCGGAAGTTCGTAGGCGAAAAAAAGATAAAAAGAGCCGAGGAACAGGTCAAAAAGCTAATTGCCGACGCAGAAGGTCAAATAGAAGCAAAACGCAAAGAACTGCAATTAGAATCCAAGGAAGAATTATATCGATTAAGGTCTAAATCCGATGCGGAAATCCAAAAAAGGAGACAGGAACTCTTCGCGAGAGAAGAAAAAATCCTCCACAGGGAAGAGAATTTAGACAGGAAATTAGAGTTATGGGAGCAAAAAGAAAGAGAGTTTGATGCAAGGACAGAAAAAATCAAAGAAAAAGAAAAACTCCTGCTTGAAAAAGATAATGCTTTACAACAAATCATACAAGAAGAGAAAACTAATTTAGAAAAGATTTCTCATCTTTCGGAAGAAGAAGCAAGAAAATTGCTTCTTGAAAGAATAGAGCAGGAACTTAAGGAGAAAAGGGCAATTTTGACCAAAAGGATGGAAGATGAAATAAAAGAAGCTTCGGAGAAAAAAGCCCAGGAGATTATATCTTTTGCCATTCAGAGAATCGCCATGGACCAGGTTGTCGAAAGCACGGCTTCGGTCGTTTCATTGCCGTCCGACGAGATGAAGGGGAGAATTATCGGCAGAGAAGGCAGGAATATAAGGGCTTTGGAAAACGCAACGGGAGTAAATGTTATCGTGGATGATACGCCCGAAGCTGTGACTTTGTCGGGATTTGACCCTGTCAGGAGGGAAATTGCCAGATTATCTCTTGAAAAACTTATTTCTGACGGAAGAATACATCCTGCCAGAATCGAAGAGGTGGTAGACAAAGTCAAAGAGAAAATAGAAGCATCTATTAGAGAAGAAGGAGAAAAAGTCTGTTTCGAATTGGGGATACACGATTTGAAGCCGGAAGAAAAGATTCTTTTAGGCAGGCTGAAATACAGAACAAGCTACGGTCAGAATGTATTGCAGCATTCCGTTGAAATGGCTTATCTAATGGGAATAATGGCGGGAGAGTTAAAATTAGATATAAAATTAGCCAAAAGAATAGGACTTTTACACGATTTGGGCAAGGCAGTAGACCATGAAGTGGAAGGTTCGCATGACCAGATAGGAGCCCAACTGGCTGAAAAATTCAACGAATCCGCCGTTTTAATCGAGGCTGTTAGAAGCCACCATGAAGCCGAAACATCTGCTTTAAATGTTTATGCTGTGCTTTTACAGGCGGCGGACACGATTTCTGCCGCAAGACCGGGAGCCAGAAGAGAAAGCCTGGAGAATTATATTAAGAGATTGGAAAAACTGGAAAGCATTGCCAATTCTTTCAGCGGTGTCAAAAAATCTTATGCGATTCAGGCTGGAAGAGAAATAAGAGTGATGGTTGAACCGGAAGCAATTAGCGATGACCAAACCGCGATTTTGGCGCATGATTTGTCCCAGAAGATTCAGAAAGAAATAGAATATGCGGGACAGATTAAAATTACCGTCATCAGGGAAAAAAGAGCGGTAGATTACGCGAAATAATAAAAAATGGTGGATAGTTTATAGATGATAGACTATAAACCATAAACTATAAACTATTGATAATGATAAAAGTTCTATTTATAGGGGATATAATCGGCAAAGTAGGCAGAACCTTAGTCAAAGATTATCTTGCCTGTAATAAGAAAGAATTTGCTCTGTGTATAGCAAACGGGGAGAATGCTTCGGGAGGAGTAGGGCTGACTCCTAAAACCGCCGCAGAGCTTTTTGGACTCGGGATTGACGTTATTACTTCAGGTAATCATATTTGGGATAAAAAAGAGATAATTCCCCATCTTGATGATAATAAAAACATATTGAGACCCGCCAATTATCCGCCGACTGCTCCGGGTTATGGAACTTGTATTATAAAAATAACGGATAAAGTATCCGTAGGCGTCATGAATCTATCCGGCAGAGTTTTTATGCCGATTATTTTAGATTGTCCTTTCCGAAAAGCTTTGGAAGAAATAGAACGGATAAAAAAACATACTCCCATAATAATTGTGGATTTTCATGCCGAAGCAACATCCGAAAAAATAGCAATGGGAAGATTTCTGGACGGCAAAGTTTCGGCTGTGATAGGGACTCATACGCATGTCCAGACGGCCGACGCTTGTATTTTACCTAATAAAACGGCATATATTACGGATGTCGGAATGACGGGGCCGGTTGATTCCATAATAGGAGTCGAAACGGACATAGTTTTAAAAAGATTTCTTACGGGAATTCCCTATGGAATGAAACCCTCCTCCGGAAAAGGTTTATTAAATGCGGCAATCATTACAATAAACGAAGACGGAAAAGCAGAAGCGATTCAGGGCATAAGAGAAAACTGTTAATCGGAATATAGTTCCGATTACCCCGCAGAGTATCCCGACGTAACGTCGGGATGTCTTACGTTGCGGGGTCCCATAAAGAAAGAACCACTGTATAGTGAATGGTGGAGATTCGACTCAATGTTTATCGCCGATTTGCATATCCACTCGAAATTTTCAAGGGCCACCAGCGATGATATGGATGTGGAACATTTGGCGCAGTGGGCAAGATTAAAAGGGATAAAATTATTGGGGACCGGGGATTTTACTCATCCCGATTGGCTTAAAGAATTAAAGAAGAAACTTTCTCTTGAAAACGGGCTTTATAAATACGGTGAAACATATTTTTTGCTGACGGCGGAAGTATGCAATATTTTCCCCTATAAAGGCAAGGCCAAGAAGATTCATAATATTCTTTTTGCCCCCAATATTTCCGAAGCGGAAAAAATAAATGAAGCTTTTAAAAAATACGGCAATCTTGTCGTTGACGGCCGCCCGTTTTTGGATCTGGACTGTTATTCAATGGTCAAGATTATCAAAAAAATATCGCCTTCTGCCCAAATAATCCCCGCGCATATTTGGACGCCGCATTTCTCGCTTTTCGGGGCAAATTCCGGCTTCGATAAAATCGAGGACTGTTTCAAAGATGTTACAGGAGAGATTTTTGCTTTGGAGACCGGTCTTTCTTCAGACCCTCCCATGAACAGAAGGCTGTCTGCTCTGGATAGATTCAATCTTATTTCTAATTCCGATGCGCATTCTCCGGCAAAAATCGGCAGAGAAGCTAACGCTTTGGATTGTCCGTTGCGATACGATGAGATAATAAAAACATTGAAGACCGGGGAAAATTTTTTATACACGATAGAATTTTTTCCGCAGGAGGGCAAGTATCATTTTAACGGGCACAGGAATTGCGGGATAAGACTGTCTCCGGAAGAAACCATGCAAAAAGGCAAATTATGCCCGTTATGCCTCAAACCCCTTACAATCGGCGTTATGCATAGGGTTTTAGAATTGGCAGACAGAAAAACGGAAGATATTCCGGATAAATTTATACCTTATAAAAATTCGATTCCACTGGAAGAAATTATCGCAGATGCTTTGAAAGTCGGGGTGCAAACACAACAAGTAAGAAATGAATATTTATCATTGGTCAACAAATACGGAGGTGAATTTCAGATTTTACTTGACCTTTCAGCGGAATTTATAAGAGAACATTTTAGTGCACCCATCGGCGAAAGAATTTTGGCCGTCAGGGAAGGAAAAGTATCGATAAAAGAAGGTTATGACGGTGTTTACGGGGAAATTAAGGTTCAAGTGGAACAAAAAGATGAAGGACAGCTTAAGTTATTTTAATCGGGACTGTGTCCCGATTACCCCGCAGAGTATCGGACCCTCTGGAATTTTTAATTTGTTATTTTAGTAATTTTATTGTTCACGTCAAGGTGGACGATCCGTGGCGTGTGTTTTTTTGCTTCTTCTTCCGAAAAAGAAGAAAAACAGAGAATTAGAACCTTGTCGCCTACTTGAGCTAATCTCGCGCATGGGCCGTTTAAACAGATAGTCCCCGTATTTCGTTTTCCTTTTATGCAATAAGTAGTAAAACGAGCGCCGTTGTTTGCATTCAATATCATAAGCTCTTCCGAGGCGAGTATACCGGCTTTTTCCATTATTTCTTCGTCAATAGTAATGCTGCCTTCGTACTCCGGCTCGGTTTCAGTGACAGTAGCTCCATGTATCTTGGTTTTTAATAGGGACATTAGCATAACGGCTGATATTATACTATATTTTGCTTTGTTTTATAAAAAAAGATATAATCCCTCGAAAATATTTAAAGTTTAAAAAAGTTTATGGTAATTAGATATAATCAAATCCCTTCAGGAAGCAATCCGGAGATTATATCGGGAGGTAATATATGATATTTGATCGTATCTGGGGTTTTTCTTCCAATGACCTGGGTATAGATCTGGGCACTGCTACTACTTTGGTGTATGCCAAGGGCAAAGGAATAGTTTTATTCGAACCGTCCGTTATAGCCATTCATAAAGGTTCCAATTCCATACTTGCTGTAGGAAATGAAGCGAAGGAGATGCTTGGAAAAACTCCTGCATCAATTGTAGCAACACGGCCTTTGAAAGACGGAGTTATTACGGATTTCGAAGCAACGGAAGCGATGTTAAGATATTTTATAGATAAAGCTAACGGCAGAAAAAAACTCATTCGCCCCAGAGTAGTGATAGCTATTGCCTCCGGAATCACGGAAGCCGAAAAAAGAGCCGTTAAAGAGTCCGCCCTCGAGGCGGGGGCCCGTGAAGTGTATTTGGTAGAGCAACCTATGGCTGCTGCTATCGGAGCTGGTTTGCCGGTCCAAAACCCCGGCGGCAATATGATTGTAGATATCGGCGGAGGAACGAGCGAAGTTGCCGTAATTTCTTTGGCCGGAATCGTCGAATGCCAGATGATTAGGATTGCCGGCGATGAAATGAATGAAGCGATAATCCAACATATGAAAGATAAACATAATTTAATGATCGGAGAGCGGACAGCTGAAGACGTCAAAATAAAAATAGGTTCCGCATCCCCTCAAGAAGAAGAAACGACTATGCAGGTGAAAGGGAGGGATTTGGTCGTAGGGCTTCCCAAAACATTGACTATTTCTTCCGAAGAAGTAAGAGAAGCATTGAAATCTCCCGTAGAGGCCATACTAAAGGTCATAAGAGAAACATTGGAAAGAACGCCTCCGGAATTAGCGGCGGATTTGGTTGACAAGGGTATAGTTTTGGCTGGCGGGGGTTCTTGTCTTAAAGGTCTGGACAAGAATATTGCCGAGAAAACAGGACTTCCCGTAACTATGGCTGAAGACCCTTTCACTGCGGTAGCGGTAGGCGCGGGTAAATGCCTTGACGAGATATCTTTCCTAAGAAGAATAGCGACTTTTGAATAAACCCCGTTAGAGATAGGTCGCCACATATACAATGGCGACCGTAACTTATCTGTAATATCTCTATCTTCTTGTCAGCTTTTACAATTTTAAGTGGGATTTAATCTTCTGTTTGTTTTTTTATCTCTAAACGGGGTAAACGATTAGTTCTTATTTCGTTTGGTTTTCTTTTTTCTTCCTATTAAAAAGAAAGGTATAAAGACTATACCGGAAGCGAATCCTCCTATATGTGCCCACCATGCAACACCTTCCGTTACTGTTTCTTTGGTTAGTATAGAGGAAGTTCCTGAAAAAAACTGTATAAGAAACCATAATCCCAGGAAAAAGAAAGCCGGGAGTTTTACAAAATAAAGAAAAAAGAAAATCGGCACTGCTGTAAGAATACGCGCAAAAGGATAAAGGACCAAATAAGCGCCGAGAATGCCCGAAATAGCTCCCGAAGCCCCTATCGTCGGTATAGTCGAGGCGGGATTTACATAAATATGTGCCAAGCTGCCGGCCAGCCCGCATCCCAAATAAAACATGATAAATCGCATATGTCCTATCCTGTCTTCTATGTTGTTGCCGAAAATCCATAAAAACCACATATTTCCCAAAAGGTGCAGCCAGCTGCCGTGAAGAAAAATAGAAGTGAACAAAGGATAAACTCTCGAAAAAAAATCCGCGTTATTTGAAAAAAAGTTTACAGGTATGGCAGCGTAATTCTTTATGAAAACTTCCAGGGATTTTCCCAAAGATATTTCGTAAAAGAAAACCAAAATATTGATTAGAATAAGCAGTAAAACTATCAAAGGAAAAGCGGTCCCCGGGTTATCGTCTTTTAATGGTATCATTTGGTTTCAAGATTGCGTCCGTCATTTTTATTATCTGTGACATTTCTGCGATATCATGCACTCTCAAGATATTCGCCCCGTTCATAATTGCTGCCGTTACGGATGCTGCGGTTCCAAAAAGCCTTTCTTCTACCTGCAAATCGAGCACCTTTCCTATAAAAGATTTTCTTGAAACCCCGATCACGATGGGTTTTCCTAAACTGCCGAATTTTTTCAGCTCTCTTATAATTTCAAGGTTGTCCTCTAATCTTTTCCCGAATCCTATTCCGGGGTCAAGCAGGATGTTCTCTTCTTTTATACCGTGCGAAACAGCAAAACGAATTCTTTCTTTAAAGAATTGACCGATTTCTTGTATTACATTTTTGTAATAAGGGTTTTCCTGCATCGTGAAAGGTTCCCCTTTCATGTGCATTAGAATCACCGGGACATTATATTCGGCGACAACTTCAGCCATTTTTTTATTGCCGTTTAAAGCAGTAACGTCGTTTACCATGCTTATGCCTAAATCCAAAGCTTTTCTTGCAACTTCTGAACGATAAGTGTCTATGGAAAGGGGAATATTGATTTGTTTTATTATTTTTTTGATTAAAGGAATTACTCTTTCTGTTTCTTCTTCTTCGTTTGGGGGGATTGAGCCCGGCCGCGTGGAGACGCCGCCTATGTCTATTATATCGGCGCCGTCTTCTTCCATTTGTATCGCTCTTTTTTCTGCTTGCGAAAGCGAGGAATATCTGCCGCCGTCATAGAACGAATCGGGTGTTATATTTAAAATACCCATCAAGTAGGTTTTTGATTTTAAATCGAGATTATATCGACCGCATTTAAGACAAACCATTGGAGATAATCGTATGTTTTTCAAACCGATTGCGTATCTTTTGTTTCTTTATCCTTGACGGGCATATTTAAAGGCGGTGAATTTTTTTTGGGAGATTTGCCGAGTATTTTTTCGATTTCCTGTGCGTCCAGAACTTCTTTTTCAAGAAGGGTTTTAGCCAAAGTTTCTATTTTTGCCTTATTATTTTTTATGATTTCTTCGCCTCTTTTATAACACTCGTTTATTATTCTTCTCATTTCTTCGTCTATTTCCGAGGCAACAGCTTCGGAAAAATCTCTTTCTTTGACTATGTCTCTTCCCAGAAATACCTGTTCGTTTTTTTTGCCCAAAGTCATAGGGCCCAATTTTTCGCTCATACCGTATTCCGTTATCATTCGTTGGACCGTTTCGGTCGCAATCCTTAAATCGTTGCGGGCGCCCGTAGTACTTTCTTTGAAAAATATGTTTTCGGCAATTCTTCCGCCCAAAAGAACCGTGACCTTTTCAATTATTTCCTCTTTTGTCATTATTAATCTGTCTTCTAAGGGCAGCTGCAGCGTATACCCTAACGCAATACCCCGGGGGATAATGGAAATTTTGTGGACAGGGTCGGTAAAAGGGAGAAAATGGGCAAGAACCGTATGCCCGGACTCATGATAAGCAATCAATTTTTTCTCGCGTTCCGATATCACCCTGCTCTTTTTTTCGGGTCCTGCCATAACTCTGTCGATTGCTTCTTCCAGTTCAAGATTGCTGACTGCCTGCTTATTCCGTCTTGCTGCAAGCAGTGCGGCTTCGTTTACGAGATTGGCTAAATCAGCTCCTGAAAAACCGGGGGTCTGACGTGCAATAACTTTCAAATCTATATTGTTATCCAATTTAACGTTTTTTATGTGGACTTTTAGGATTTCTTCCCTTCCTTTTATGTCCGGTATGTCGACGACGATGCTTCTATCGAATCTTCCGGGACGAAGCAGCGCGGGGTCTAAGACGTCGGGTCTGTTTGTAGCGGCAATCAGGATTACTCCGGCTTTTGTGTCAAACCCGTCCATTTCAGAAAGCAGTTGGTTTAAAGTTTGTTCTCTTTCGTCATGCCCTCCGCCGAGTCCCGCAAATCTTTGCCTTCCTACGGCATCTATCTCATCTACGAAAATGATACAAGGAGAATGTCTTTTGGCTCTGTCGAAGAGGTCCCTTACTCTGGCGGCGCCCACCCCGACGAACATCTCCACGAAATCCGAGCCCGAAATGGAGAAGAAAGGAACATTTGCCTCGCCTGCTACGGCTTTTGCCAATAAAGTCTTGCCTGTCCCAGGAGGACCCACGACAAGAACGCCTTTCGGTATTTTGCCGCCCAACTTCTGAAACTTCTGGGGATTTTTTAAGAAATCGATTATTTCCTGTAATTCTTCTTTTGCTTCATCCACTCCCGCAACATCTTTAAACGTTACTTTCTGCTTATCATTAGAAGCCATTCTCGCTCTGCTTTTTCCGAACGACAATGCTTTATTGCCTGTAGTCTGCATCTGGCGGATGAAGAAAAGCCATATCAAAAAGATAAAGAGAACAAACGGCACAAATGAAAGTATTTGTTTTACTATAGTATCTTCCGGTTTTGCTTCATAATTGATGCTGGATTCATCAAGTAGTTTAAATAAAGCGGGGTCTTCGGGTGCATAAACGGTAAAAAGTTTTCCTGATGTAAATTTGCCGTTTATGTCCCTTCCTTTGGTAGCCTTTTCTATTATAACGGCAGAAGAGATATTACCTTCTTTTACATATTGGAGAAACTGCGAATAGGTAATCGGGATTATTTCTTCTTTGTTTAACTGGAATATACTAAGTAAATAAATAAATAAACCGAAGATTATAATGCCCAGTATTAATGTTTTCGGGAAGTTACTGTTTGCCTTTTGCGCAATCTTCTTTTTAAGGATTTCTTTTTTGCCCATTTTTAAACCTTATTTTTCGGCATTATAACAAATGACTATTTTCTAAACAACCGCTTTTTGTTTTACCCGCGCACCAGTCCGCTCCGACGTAACGTCGGAGCGGGACGGTGCGGCCCAGAACCACTATGGGGTTCTGGATTCTTGTCCCGCACCTTTACGGTGCGGGGTTCCGCTCCACAGCGGAATCCAGAAAAAAGAGAAGCCACCGCTGTAAGGCGGTGGAGCTTCACCGTAATCCGGGCAAGTTCTCCGAAAATCCAATTAAATAAACGGTGTTTGACAATAAAGCATTATCTTCTTAAAATAGAAGGGTTAGATTTGATGGATAAAACGAAAAAAGCCTTCTGGTTATCGGTTTTTCTTACTGGCGCGGGACAATTCTATCTCGGAGAGAGAAAGAAGGGCTGGTATTTCTTAATATTTTCCGTATCGGGCATTTTAGTTGCCTGCATAGGAACAATTCTTGTTACGAATATATTTTTGAGATGGTTGTCGTTTCCTAATTACAAGATTTTCTTGTTCTTGGGGTTTTTGCTTGCGGCAATCGGGTTGGCTTTAATCATAATACCGGGTTATAGAAGCATAAAAGATATAACAGCGAGCAATAAGATTAAAAAATAACATGCCCAAAAAAGACTCTATCAGGGAAAGAATACAGTCGCAGGAAGAATTACTTGCTCCCTATAGTTCCAAAAGCAAAGACGCAAAAAGACGTTTCTTTGAAAAAGACGACCTATATCGAAATGCTTTTCAAAGGGACAGAGACCGGATAATCTATTCTTCGGCTTTTAGAAGACTTCAACATAAAACCCAAGTTTTCCTTGTGCACGAAGCGGATTTTTATCGCACCCGCCTTACCCACACCATAGAAGTGATGCAGCATGCCCGGACTTTGGCGAGGGTGTTGAGGGTTAACGAAGATCTGGCTGAAGCAATTTCCCTTGTCCATGATATAGGCCATCCGCCTTTCGGTCATGCCGGCGAAGACGAACTCAAAGAACTTCTGAAAGGCGAAGGCGGTTTCAATCACAATCTTCAAGGGCTTCGCATTGTTGATAAATTGGAAAAAAGGTATGTAGATTTCGACGGATTAAACCTTACATGGCAGGTACGTGAAGGCCTTGCGCGCCACTATACCGCTTATGATGAATTTATGCCTCCGAAGGAATTTTTGCGCTTTTCCCAGCCGGGCATAGAAACGCAAATAGTGTCTATCGCGGATGAATTGGCATTTTTGGCGCATGATTTGGATGACGGATTAAGAGTCGGGCTTGTGACCGAAGAAGTTTTATCCGGAAATTTATTATGGAAAAAAGTTTTTGCCAAGGCCAAAAAGGAAATGGGCCCCGACAAAGATAAAGAGCTTTTATATCGCAGAGCAGTAAGGCATCTAATCGAATATTGCAATGTCGGGGTAATGAACCAGACGCTTAAGAATATAGAAAAGGGGAACGTCAAGTCTTTAGAAGATGTCAGAAAATTATCTTATCCGCTTGTCGGTTTTCCCAAGGACGAACTGAAAGAACTGGATGACTTGAGAAGTATACTTGAAAAAGAAATGTACCAACATCGTTATGTGCTTCTGATGATAGAAAAGGGGAGAGAAATAATAAGAAGCCTTTTCAAAAAATTTAATAACAATCCCAAACTGTTGCCCCGGGAGGTCCAGGATAAAATAGAGAAAAACAAGAAGGAAAAATTAAGACATATTTCGGATTATATATCGGGCATGACCGACCGTTATGCGATGGATATTTACGATATGATTTTCCAACCGCACATGAAAATTCTTTCCCAGATAGGTAGAAGGTAATTTTAAATTTTAAATATTAAATAGGTAAAAAACAAAATGATTACCGTTATTTTGGCAGGGGGCTTCGGGACGAGACTTGCTCCTCTTACAAAACATCATGCCAAAGCGCTGCTTCCCGTAGCGGATAAACTTATTATTGACTGGATAATAGAAAAAATCCCTCCTTCGAAAATTCTAATCTCTACAAACGGAAAATTTGCTCCCGACTTCGCAAAGTGGGCAAAAAATAAGCCGATAGAAATCATATCCGAAAAAGCCACAAAAGACGAAGAAAAATTGGGCGCTGTCGGCGGAATACTTTACGTGATTCAAAATAAAAAGATAGCGGAACCCATACTACTGGTCAACGGAGACAATATTTTCGATTTTTCTTTGGAAGATATCACGGGAACAGAAGAAGATATCATAAATCTTTTATATGACGTCAAAGACAAAGAAAAAATCAAAGGCAAATACGGAAATGCCCGCGTAGAAAAGGGATTTATAACGGAATTCTTGGAAAAACCACAAAATCCCGTCTCATCTTTTGTCTCGGCAGGTATATATTATTTGCCTGTTTGGGCATTTTCTTCCATAAAAGAATTTTATGAAGGCGATTATGACGATAAAGACAATATCGGCTCTCTGCTTAAATGGATAGGCAAAAAGAAAAATA
>JAQURI010000031.1 GCA_028715665.1 Candidatus Ratteibacteria bacterium | reverse complement strand
TGCAATTTGTAGAAATGTATTTGAAAAAGACAATCCCGGTGCTGTATCGGGCTTTGGGTATTTTCCTTCCGCTTATTACAACTAACTGCATCATTTTAGGTGTTACTCTTTTTATGGTCATTAGAAATTACAATTTCATTCAAGCGGTTGTTTTTGCCTTTAGTTCTGGTTTGGGGTTTACTTTTGCATTATTGATTATGGCTGGAATAAGGGAAAACCTCGACTTAGCGCCGGTGCCGGAAAGTTTAAAAGGCGCCGGTATAACTCTTATTATAGCCGGTATTCTCGGTTTGGCTTTTATGGGATTGGCGGGATTAATAAAATAAAAATCAAATAAATTGGATATACGATAGATATACAATGGAAATATATAGATATATGTTGTTAAAAAGAATCAAGAATTAAAAGGACAATGTATTTCTATTTATTTCTACATATTTCAATTGTATTTCCGTAAATTTAATTATTATGCTACTTTTATATTCCATTCTGATCACAGTAGGGCTTGGGCTCTTTTTTGCGTTTATTTTATTCATAGCCGACAAAAAATTGCGTGTCGAGGAAGACCCCAGAGTAGAGAAAATAGAGAAAGCATTGGCGGGCTTGAATTGCGGCGCATGCGGTTATCCTTCCTGCCGTCTTGCTGCTGAAGCTATGGTCAAAGGCGAAGCCGATATTGGGGCATGTCTTGTGGGCGGTGAAAATGCGGCAACGGAAATTGCCGGTATCGTAGGCAAAGAGTTTAAAAAGAAAACACATAAGAATATCGCTGTCGTCCATTGCGGCATTGATTCAACTACCCGTCAAATTACCGCAGGGTATAACGGGGTCAAGACTTGTATTGCAGCAAATTTGACAATGCAGGGCGGAATGGCTTGTAGATACGGGTGCCTCGGTTTCGGGGATTGCGCCAAAGTTTGCCCCGTAGACGCCATAACGATGAAAAACAATGCTCCTATGATTGACATCGAAAAGTGTATCGGCTGCGGCAAATGCGTGAAAGTTTGTCCCAGACATATAATTTCTCTTCGCTTGCATGTTCCCGGCGAAAGGCTCGTTGATGTGGCTTGCAGTAACATCGAGCCCGGCAAACAAGTAAGAGCGGTTTGCAAAATAGGGTGTATTGCTTGCGGCATATGTCAGAAACTTTCCGAAGGCGTTTTCGAAGTAAACGACAATCTTTCCCGTATCAATTTCCAAAAAGCCAAGGAAAAAACACCCGACTGGGATATAATTATTCAAAAATGTCCCACACACTGCATATTGGAAATTAAGACAAAATGATATTTGATATACATAGAAATGCATAGAAATAAGTAGAAATGCGTTGTTTTTTACAATGTATTTCAATTATATGCCCACTGTATTTCTACCGTATTTCGATTGTTTATTCCCCTTCACTCTAATCTATGTTAAAATCCAGGGTAAATCATGTATAGTATCGAAGAAATTGCTTCGGCTTTGAAGGGTAAAAAGAAAATTTTTATTTTTACCCATAATAATCCTGACCCCGATGCTATTGCTGCAGCATGGGCGGTTCAGTATCTCCTGAAAGAATCTTTGAAGATAAAATCTAAAATCGTTTATGACGGTTTCATAGGACGCGCCGAAAACAAAGCGATGGTAAAGCTTCTGAAGATAAAGCTTTTTCACCTTTCCAATATAAAATTCTCCAACAAGAGCGGATTTATACTTGTGGATACTCAACCGGGATTCGGAAATAATTCTCTGCCGTCCCAAATTATCCCGTCGCTTGTAATAGACCATCATCCTTTGAAAAAGCAACAAAAAAGTGTTCTCATAGATGTCAGAAAAGATGTCGGTTCGACAGCCTCTATTTTGACGGAATATCTGGTGACTAATAATTTGGAAATTCCAAAGAATTTGGCTACAGCTTTATTTTACGGGATAGAATCCGAAACTCAAGGGTTATCCATAGAGACCGATAACCTTGACAGGCAGTATTATAAGTTGCTTTTTCCGAAAATCAGCCAGTTTCTTCTCGGCAAAATTCAATATCCGCGTCTTGAAAAAGAGTTTTTCTTGAACTTAAGGAAAGCGTTAAACAACGTTTATTTTTATAAAAATGTGATGATAGTGAATGTCGGCAGAGTGGATAACCCCGATTTAGTCAGCGAATTTTGCACCTTTTTTCTTCTTTATGAAAAAGCAAGTTGGGCATTGTCTGTAGGCGGAGTAGGTAACAGATTGTTCTTTTCTATCCGCACTCAAAACAGACGCGCTAACGCGGGAAGGATAGCCCGAAAGATTTCGGGAATGAAAGGTTCGGGGGGAGGGCACGAAACATCGGCGGGAGGATGGATTGATATTTCCCCTCAAGATAAATTGGAAACTATAACGCAGGATTTTATCAAGAAGTTTTTAATTCAGCTCGGATATAAGGAAGATGTTTTTTTGACCCCTTTCATTTCCACGGAGTAATGAAAGAATTGAAATGGCAAAAAGAATCAAAATTGTGGCGGGTTCAGTTTTGATGGAAGCTGAACTAGATGATTCGAATACAGCGCAGGAAATATGGGGAATTCTTGCCGTTGGGGGCGTTGTCAATAGATGGGGAGAAGAGATATATTTCCCCATTCCTTTAAAATTGGAAGAGGAAAATGCAAAAGATATAGTTGCCGAAGGCGACATTGCTTTTTGGCCCTCAGGCAGTTGTTTCTGTATATTTTTTGGCCCTACTCCCATAAGCAAGCCGGGAGAAATAAGGCCCGCAAGCGCAGTGAATGTTTTCGGAAAGGTTATAGGAGACGCAAAAAAGTTTTCTAAAGTAAAAGACGGAGAGAAAATAAAAATAGAGAAAGCATAAAACTAATAATGTAAAAATCAAAATGTAAAATGCAGAATTACATATTAAAATCCAAAGTTTTTTAAGAAGAATATCATTTTAAATTTTGAATTGTAATTTTAATATTTGATTTTTAATATTTAAATTAAAATGAATATAGACGGTTCCACAAAAATAGTCGGCGTGTTCGGATGGCCTGTCGAACATACGGCTTCGCCGCGCATGCATAATGTGGCTTTTGAAGCACTCGATTTGAATTGGGTATATCTGCCTTTCGAAGTAAAACCCGACATGCTCGAACCCGCAGTAAAAGCAATAATTCCGCTTAATATTCGGGGCGTAAATCTTACTATTCCGCATAAGAAAGATGTAATTCCTTTTTTGGACGAATTATCGTCTGAAGCGCAGTTTATCGGCACCGTTAATACTATAGTTAAAAAAGGGAATAAACTCATAGGATATAACACCGATGGACAAGGATTTATGAGAGCCCTTGAAGAGAATAAAATATCCGTTTTAGGTAAAAAAGTCCTTATTTTGGGAGCGGGAGGCGCTTCTTTCGGCATCAGCCGCGAACTTATTTTAAAAGGCGCCGATAAACTATTTGTCGCAAACAGAACTTTGAAAAGAACAGAAGATTTGAAAAAAATGTTAGGTGAAATCGAGGTTTTGCCGCTCGAGAAAGATTCTCTCAAATCAGTTCTTAAAGGTGCGGATATAGTTATAAATACTACTTCCGTCGGCATGAAAAAAGACGACCGGCTTCTTATAAGTGAAAATTGGCTGGGTCCTTCTATTGAGGCTGTAGTGGATATTATTTACAGTCCCCCCGAGACAAAACTTTTGCGGATGGCAAGAAAGAAAAACATTAAAACAATTAACGGGCTTGATATGTTATTGCATCAAGGCGCTTTGTCTTTCGAATTGTGGACCGGCAAGAAAGCGCCGATAGAAGTGATGAGAAAAGCCCTATACAAAAAATTCAAAACTCGAAAGTAAAGATTAGAAATGACAAATCAAAAATTAAAAAGTTTATATGCTTTGTTTGTTTGGGGCTTTTTAATAGCAGGCATGGCAAACACAGTAGAAGCCGGTGAGGTTATGTCCCCAGAAGTAGAAATGAGGGCGATGGTCGTAGAAATATCTTCTTCTGAACTGGAGAGATTAGGTATAGAAAAAACAAAAGACGTTTTCAGTCCTAAAGAATTCCAGATAATAAAAACTAATTTGGAAACAGGAAAGGTAAAGAGCAAAATAATGGCATTCCCCCCTCTACGTACCATAGACGGGACGCAGGCAACCACTAGATTGATTTTTCTGAAATCGGAACATATTTTTACTGCTGCCCCTAAAATTGAAGGCGATATTATTAAAGTGTCGATGGAATTGCAATTAATTGATCCCGTGAGAATGATAAAAACTTCCACAATAACCCGACTTAGAAACGGGGAAACAGTTTTAATAAGCGGGATTAGCAATTCAAAACCAGAAGAAGGTTTTAATATTCTAGTGTTTATAACGGCTAATATTATTGATTACTCAATAGACGAATGAAATTTGATGGACATACGGTAGAAATAAATAGATATACGTAGTGGACAGACAAAGTATTTCAATTGTATTTCTACATATTTCAATATACTCTTTATGTTTAAGGAACTTATCGCTTTTATTTTTGGCCTGCCTGTGGGCAGCTTCCTCAATGTTTGTATTTATCGGCTTCCCAAAGGCGAATCTGTCGTAAATCCCCCTTCGCATTGTCCGAAATGCAATAAAAAAATCGAATGGTTTGATAATATCCCCCTGATTTCTTATCTTATCCTCAGAGGAAAATGCAGAAACTGCAAAGCAACAATCTCTCCGAGATATTTTTTTGTAGAACTGCTTACCGGATTACTCTTTTATTTTCTTATGCTTAAATTCGGACTTTCTTTGGACTTTTTTATGTTCGCGGTTTTTACTTGTATACTTATAGTTGTCACGTTTATAGATTTTGACCATTTTTTGATTCCCGATGTGTTAGTGCTTCCGGGAATTGTTTTGGGATTGGCTGTAAGTTTTAAAAACAGTTTTTTAATAGATTTGCCGCCGCTTTTTTTCAGTGTCTCTTATCCTTTTTCCGCTTTTTTGAATTCTCTTACAGGCGCGATATTGGGGTTTGTATCTTTACTCGCAGTCGCGGTTTTGGGAGAGCTGCTTTTTAAAAAAGAAGCCATGGGCGGCGGCGACCTTAAACTGCTTGCTATGATAGGTGCTTTTTTGGGATGGAGAAATGTATTTTTCACGATATTCCTTTCTTCGTTGGTAGGCGCTGTTATAGGAATAACAATGGTTATTCTTAAGAAAAGAGGAAGGTTGGAATATATTCCTTATGGACCGTATCTCGCGTTGGCGGCAATCATAAGTGTATTTTGGGGCGATATTTTAATAACAAAATTCCTTTATTTTTAAAATTCTTTTGTTATAATTTTCCGTAAGATGTTCAAAACATATAATCTGAAAGGAGAAAGGACATGAAAAAAGTTGCAGTGATTTCGCTCGTTTGTTTAATGTGTGTTTTCTTGGTTTCGTGCGCGGCAAGTAAAAAATCTTCTGCACCCGTGCAGAGAGCAGGAACGGAATACGCAAAACTTGTGTTTATGGGAGATGAGTGTATTGCGTGGTTTAGCCCCGATTTAACCGTTATTGGACGAATGGATATGGTGGAATATCTCAAAGAAAACAAACTTAAGCCGGAAGAAAACGAGATTTTGGAACATTTTGCTTCTTTGGGCTGGGAGGTCATAGGAACACCCAGAAAAGACAAATACACAAAGGAATATCAATTCAAAAGAACAAGATAATAGTAAATTAGATTTCAAGATGTGTTGTTAGTAATAAATGACAAAAAGGGACTATTATAAAACGCTTGGGGTAGAGAAAAACGCTTCCACTGAGGAGATAAAAAAAGCGTTTAGGAAATTGGCGTTCAAGTATCATCCCGACAAAAACCAGGGAAACAAAGAAGCTGAAGAGCAGTTTAAGCAGATAAACGAAGCATACGCTGTCTTAAGCGACCCCCAGAAACGGCAGCAATACGATTTAATGGGGGATGTCAGGTTCCACCAACAGTATTCTCCCGAAGATATTTTTAGGGGCTTTAATTTCGGGGATTTAAAGGATATATTCGGCGGGTTTGGCGGAGCAGGCGGCATTGATGACCTTTTCTCCGGCATCTCCGGCCGCGGCGGAAGAACAAGGGTTACGATAATAAACGACGGAAGCGGACAGACTTTTTCCGGCTCAAACCTAAACGATATTTTCGACAGGTTATTTCATACGGGCGGATACGACGTCGCCAGTCAGGACGTATATTTAAACCTGCCTCTTAATGCGAAAGAACTTGCTGAGGGCACAAAAAAACGCATAACCAGAAGAGACGGAAGAGTCATCCATGTCAAAATTCCTCCCCAAACAAAAGAAGGCGCGAAACTGCGTCTTAAGGGACAGGGGAGAGCCGGCGGAGATTTATACTTGATAATTATTAAGAGAAAATAACTCTAATCTAACAGCTTATTCTCCGGACCATGTCCATTCGGGATATGCTCTCACTATGCGGTCATTATGCGTATCTGCTACATAAATATATCCTGAATCATTATCATAGTATATGCCACGAGGCGATCTAAATTCTTTTATACCATAGCCGTGACTGCCATAAGTAGTCCAGCCTGTGCCGTCTATTTGGGTTCTTATTATTCTGCATCCTGGTCCCATTTCTATTTGTGTTATATAAATATATTTTGAACGGCTGTCATAATGAAGGCCAAAAGGAGAAGATATATATTCAAGGGTGTCCCAACCGGTGCCGTCCATCCTGGTTTTTACTATGCGATAATTAAGTCTATCCGTTACAAGAATATGCCTCTGAGCCCATGAACCGTAAACATTAGTAGGATAATTAAACTGTCCGATTCCCTCGCCGCCCGTGCCCAAAGCAGTCCAACCGATGCCGTTTATTTTAGTTCTCACTATGCTGTGATTATTCGTATCCGCTACATAAATATCTCCCCAAACAAGAGTCGACGAAGAACCGGCATCATAGTAAATGCCTTGAGGGGAATTAAATCGCCCTATTCCCGAACCAAAACTGCCGTAAGCAGTCCAGTCGTCAGGTTCATCCATTTTAAATCTTACTATACGGTGATTTTTCGTATCCGCCACATAAATATAGTCCGATGCGCTGTCATAATAAATGCCTTGAGGGGAATTAAACTTTCCCGTCCCCGAACCGATACTGCCGTAAGCAGTCCAGCCGGTGCCGTCCATCCTGGTTTTTACTATGCGATGATTATCCGTATCCGCCACGTAAAGATATCCCGATGCGCTATCATAGTGGACATCGTGGGGAGAAGAAAAACCCGGCAAACTATCCCAAAGGCTGCCGTCATGTTTAAATTCATACGCGCCCATATCAGCAATGCCGAAACGATTATCTCCGAGCATATCCGTTGACGGCGCAACTGCGTGATTAGCGGTATCAACACACGGACTGCCTCCATGTCTGAGTCGCAATCCGTCGTCTTCCGTGCCGAATATACCATCCTCTCCGGAAGGGTTGTTGTTTACAAATAACGGTTCGGAGTTAATATTACCTTTACCCGTATAACCGCCTTCTATATCGCTGTAAGTGACTGACAAATAATTGCCATATTTGTCATTTAAAGAGTTTGAACCGCCGCTCCAAAAAATACTGTTGGTTATCTCTGTATGACTTTGAATATTTTCTATGTGTCCTCCAGTAGGAGCATGGTTTTGAAAAAAAGTGCAGTTGGTTATTTTGGTGTTTTTAGTTATCCAAGGCAGACTAATTATATTCATCGCTCCGCCGGAAGTTCCGGCGGAATTGTAACCGAATACACAATTTATGAATTCAGGATAACTATTATGAAAAATCATTACCGCGCCTCCAGCAGCGCCTGCATAGTTGTGGTAAAAAATACAATTTATAAATTTTGAGTGGGATTTATCTAGAATTAATACTGCTCCCCCCAATCCACCGCTAACTCCTGCGTTATTATGCATGAATACGCAATTTTTAACTGTAGGAGAACTTCCGAAATCGTTGTACATCCCGCAGCCTGAGCGTTCAAATTGGTTACGACTTTCATCACTGGCATTTCCGCCTGTAATGATGAGTCCTTCAAGGAGTGTATTTTCCGTTATTTCTTTCCCGGCCGTGATTATATTTCTGCTGTTATCGTCGTAGTTGGTAAAGTCAGGACCGTCATTGCCCCGCAGGTCGCCGCTTAAAATGGTTTGGTAATTCGCCATGTCTCTTTCATACAGGTCCCACGGTTTTGAAAGCCCCGCATATCCGCCTTTAATATTAACGCCTTTTATAAGATGAAACGAGGCCGTTCTGTCTTCGGGTTCAATATAAAATGTTTCTGCCCGGTCGGGTTTATATATTCCTTGTGCTACCAGGATTTCGGAGCCTGCTTTGAGTTTTGGATTATTCAATGCATCCTGCAGATATCTAAAAGCTGTTTCCCAAGACGCCCCATTTCCTCCTAATGGCGCGGTACTGTCCACATGCCAAAAGTTCATATATTCGTATTCGTACGCACCTATGTCAGCTGGAATACTGGTTGCATTAGGAACTTCAGGAATATCTATACGTTCTTGGTCCAATATATCGGTTAAGGGCGCGGTATCTCCGTTTGCCGCATCAATACATGGACTGCCGTATACAAGCCTTAATCCGTGATTTAAAGGATTGCCGGGATTTGCAAATAATGGGTCTGCGCTTATATTCCCCGTGCCTCTAATCCAGCGGTTGTCACCTATAGTAGAGGGATTTTCGACATCACAATAGTGAATGAAAGGAGAACCGACTATGTCATCGCTGTTGCCCCAGAAGATAGAGTTGGTTATAGTCATACTACGCACACCTGTGCATATAGCGCCGCCTTGAGTGACGGCGGTATTTCCGTAGAATGTGCAGTTGGTTGTTTCTCCGTCGCCGCCTGCAATTGCACCGCCGTAACCATATCTTCCGTTTGCATCCGCTGTGTTGTTGGTGAATACGCAGTTTGTAATTCCTAAGAAACTGCCGTTTATTGCGCCGCCTTCTCTGGCGGTATTATTATCGAAGATGCAGTTGGTAAGAACCGTCCTTAAATTTTGTTCTTTAGGAGGAGAACCTGGAAACGGACCGTTATGCACTGCTCCGCCATAATAGGCGCGGTTATAAGTAAATATACAATTGGTAATTGTAGGGCTACCTGCTTGTATTCCTCTATTGAATAAGCCGCCGCCGAAAGCTTTTTCGGAACTGCCGGTGGCGTTTCCGCATGTGATAGTGAAGCCGTCAAGTATTGTTGTGGCATCAGTATTACTGCCATTTACAACATGGTAACTATTATCGCTGTCTTCACTCTCTACTCCCAAATCCCCGCTCAGTATAGTTTTATAATTTACGGTGTCTCTTTCATTAGGATTTGACGGGTTGGAAAGCCCCGCATATCCGCCTTTAACTACAATGCCGTTTATAAGTTGAAATGAGGCTGTTTTGTCCGTAGGTTCAATGTAAAATGTTTCTGCACGGTCGGGTTTTTGTATGCCGCAAGCTACCCTGATCTCATCGCCAGCTTTGAGTTCAATATTGTTCAATGCGTCCTGCAAGTATTTAAACGCGGTTGCCCATGTCCTGCCGTCCCCCCCTGACGGCGCGTCATCGTCAACATACCACCGACTTGTCGTATTATAACCGACAAAAACGATAGCATCTCGCTTGCAATCTCTTGCATCAGCAATTGCTATCTTTATGTGATTTACCTCGGGAGCTGGATTTATCGGTGCTGTTAACGTAAACACAACGGTCAACCCGTCCATTTCACAATCAATGGGACCAGGACGCGAATCATTATTCCTGTAAAATTCGGCATTTGAGTCGACATTTATTGTTTTCACTCCGATATAGGTTTCACCATCGGGTAATAGTGCGCTTTGAACTCCGTTAATCCAAAATCCAAACAGGTCATGATATGGGTTTGCATGCACATATTCATTATATTCTTCGGAACCAAAAACATAACTCAAATTAATCTCACCTGATATGGCAGTGAAGTCAAATTCTAAAACCGCTGCGTCAAACGTTCCATAGCTTTCCAGCATAGCCGTAAGGTCATTGTCTCCGGCACTATTAAATTCTGTGGTAGTACCATCACTTTGATTGGGTCCTACTGCATTTTTTACTTTTCCTGTGCTTAATATAGCACCTTCAGTAATACCCACTTCAGTTTCTTGGTCGGTTCCTCCGCCGGTAAACATACCCAATGCTCGGGCTTCATCCGTGCAGGTTACATTAAAAATCTCCACCCCCGGTAAATTACCCACCAAAGCATAAGCAAGGTCATAGGCAGTAATTCCGTCATCCTCCATATCTTCTATAATGAGTCCTCCGTCTGTTTGCATAGTAGACATTGTAAGGATCGACGATGTATCTGTAATCTGGGAAGTGCTTTGGTTTTGCAGGATGGTGTTATCGACCAATCCCTTTTCTTCTATAAATGAATCGATAATCTTCGGCTTTCCGCCCGCAACTTGTTCTTCGCTTTCTTTACCGGTGTTGTCCGTGATTATGCAGTTTATTATTTGAGGTCGCGAATTATCGGTAGAATATATTCCACCCGCTTCATTGCCTATGATGGCGCAGTTTTCTATTGTGGGATTTGCGTCTTTTATGTATATACCTCTTGCGTTTATATCCTTGCTTGTGATTGTGAATCCTTTGATTACTGAATTGCTATCTATTGTTATAACACTGCCTGAACTGGTGCCTTCAATTGTAGTTAGACTGGGACTATCCGGATTTGTAGAGGTTAGTGTAAGTGATTTGCCTTTGAAGTTGATATTGCCTTTGTATGTTCCACCTGTAACTATTATTATGTCGCCGTCTTCCGCCGCATTTATTGCTTCTTGCAGTGTTGGATAATTGTCGGGAACATGGATTGTGTTGCTATTTGCATAGGTTGCAAGGTTTATTCCTAAAAGAACTGTTAAAACCAAAAAAACAAATAAAAGACGCATTTTCATCTTTGCCCTCCCCATATTTCTTTTTTAATAGCAGGAAAAATCTTGCGTTTGATGAATTTAGGTTGTGAACAAAATTGTAAGAAGGCTTTATTCTAATGAATATCGATATTTATCGTAAACTAAATAAATATATCATATTTGTCAATAGGTTAACAATATATAATATCTGTATCTGTACATTTTTGTACGTTAACATCAATTATCAAGTAATACGCATGAAAGGATTATTTGATTTATTTAAAACTTGCCAGTGGTTGCCTTGTTATTTATAATACAGACAGACAGGAGGATGAGAATATGTCCAAACGAATTGTTATTGTTGTGTTTTTGCTTGTTTGTGCGAGTTTGGGGTTTTCACAGGCAGAGAAATATAAAGAAACTGTTCCTTTGCAGGTTTTGAAGTTGTATCATCCCGATATCGTAAGCGGTTCACGTCCCAAAATCATAACTATCACCCGAGATATGATTCAGCCCCTTGTAAAACAACCGGAGTTGGGCGGAGATGCTTATAAGTTCGATTTCGACATCAGGGATTTGTCTGCCACTGAGAAAAACATTTTGCTCGGCTGGATTAGGAACGGCCAGAAAATTTTGCTTTGGGGCGATGTCGATATTTGGAAGTATGCTCCGTTGTTTTCCGCCATAATGGAAGTGAAGGGCAAAACCGATATGGAAGTTTTATTATCTAAACATTCCGTGAATAACAATGTCGACAGACAAAAATTAGTATTTAAGGGAAAAAGCAATTCTTATGTTTATTTAAAGAAATATCCTATCGGAACTGAAATTATTGCGTATGTGAAAGAAGATGTAATTGCCGGAAGAGTTCCCTATGAAAAAGGAAGCATATATTTCGTTGGTCTCGGCGAGTACTGGGATTTAGGCAAAGATAAAGACATATGGACGTTAAATTTTTATCAGTGGATGCTGGGTCTAGAAGTTCCGGGCCCTGTTAAGACATTGTTTTAATCGGAACGCAGAAATCCCCGTCCCGACGTTACGTCGGGACGGGGTCTCGCCTAAGTTTTAGTGGCAGAAATGCGCGACGATTTTCCCGCGTTTTACGAGTCGGGATGTCGGCCTGAATTTTTGATGCCAAAAGAACTGCTTAAAATTATAGTCATAGGAAAAAGCGGTAAAAAAACCTTAATAAGAGCGGTTATCATTGCGGTTTTTTGTTTTATTCTCTTTGGATTTTTTCTCATACCCATACGAATTCAAGGAATAAGCATGGACCCC
>JAQURI010000030.1 GCA_028715665.1 Candidatus Ratteibacteria bacterium | reverse complement strand
CAGAAAATATACGGACAAGATAGTTCAGCACCAGTACGATTATTCCGCCCGTCAAAAAAACTGGATAATCCCTCAGGCGTCTTATGATTGGATAATTCTCGTAGATGCCGATGAGAGAGTTACGCCCGGATTAAAAGACGAAATATTAAAGTTGCTTGAAAAAGGACCGGACAAAAAAGCCTACTGGATATATCGGACTAATTTTTTTATGGGAAAGGAAATAAAGTATTGCGGATGGCACAAAGACAGGGTAATCCGGTTTTTTACAAAAGAACATCGTTACGAGGATGTCCGAGTTCACGCAGAAATAAAATCAAAAAAAGAATATACGGGAATCCTCTCGGGCAAACTTATTCATTATTCCTATAAAAATTTCGAAGATTACTTAACGAAATTACAAAGATATTCCAAATGGGGCGCCGAAAAAAGTTTCGAGAAAAATAAAAGAGCTAATCCTTTCAATATTTTGTTTGCGCCTATGGGCATATTTTTGAAAAGATACTTTATTAATTTAGGTTTTCTTGACGGTATTCATGGGCTAATATTGAGTTTATTGGCGGCAGTAAGCGTATCGGCGAAATATGTGAGATTATGGGAATTACAGGAAAACAGAAAACAGAAGACAGAAGACAGAGGACGGAAGACGGATAGAGGATAACTAATTATAGGAAATTCCGACTTCTGTGTTCTGACCTCTGATATCTGAAATAGGAAATATGAATATTGAATTAAATAAAAAACGAGTCGTTTTTTTGGAAGATTCTTCCGCCTGGGGAGGAGTGCAGAAATGGATTCTTTCGCTTGCGCAGGAAATTAAAAATTATGGCTTTGATGTTGCCATCGCCGCTCCGAAAAAAGGAGAACTTGCCAAACGTGCGGCAAAAACTTTTATCGATGTTTTCCCCGTGCAATTAAGCGGAAAATTTGCCGTGTTTAATCCTTTTGCTTTGATGCGTTTTTGCAACTATTTAAAAAAAAACAAAGTAAAAACACTTTTTTTGAATGGCTCCAAAGAATTTAAATTCGGGGGTTTGGCGGCTTATTTTGCAAAAACCGAAAAGGTAATATATAGGCGCGGAGCAGCTTTGCCGATAAAAAACAGTTTACTCAATCGTTTTATTATAAATAATGTTTTGTCTTTTATAATCACTAATTCTCGTTCAAGCAAGGACTGTATTTTGGAAGACGGAAAAAGTTGGCTTGATGAAGATAAAATAAAAGTCGTTTACAACGGCGTTGATTTGAATGTTTTCGGCCCAAGGGGTGAATTGTCCCCGATTCGCAAAGAGTTTAACATCCCCGGGGACAAAATTTTGATAGTTTGTATAGGCAGGTTAACTAGGCAAAAAGGTTATCCGTATATCATAGAAGCGATGTCGCGCGTATCCAGAACTTTCGATAATTTCCATGTTGTTATTGTCGGGGACGGTGAGTTGAAAAGCGAACTCGAACAGATGGCAATAAGCAGGAATTTAGGCGACAAAATTTCTTTTGCAGGGTTTAGAAACGATATTCCCGCAATTTTGAGGGCTTGCGATTTTCTGTTGCATGCCCCCCTCTGGGAAGGAGCCCCCAATGTTGTTTTGGAAGCTATGGCTTGTGCAAAACCGGTAGTTAGTTGGGATGTAAACGGAATAGGGGAGTTAATGGAGAAAAATCGTACGGGATATTTGGCTAAAGGGAAAAACATTGAGGAATTGACCGATAATATTAAAAAAATGTTGGAAGACGTATCTTCCTTGAAATCCACAGATATGGGTATAAATGCGAGAGAAAGGGCGGAAAAATATTTTTCATTGCAAAAAATGGCGGAGGAATACATAAATATTTTAGAATAATTGCGATAACATAATTATGGAATCAAAAATACGGGAAATAACAAACCATGTAATTAACAGGAATCCGCTTCTGTCTGGCAGGAAAATAGGCAATGTTTGCGTTATTAGAAAACGTCGGGGCAAATTCATATGGAAAATATCTTTGTCTCCCGATAATGTTTTTCCGCGATATATATTGGTTAAAGCTGTGGAACCGAAGAAGAAAAACATGGCTGAAATAATGCTTTATAAAATGAATCCCGAGTATCTTCGCTCTTTTTTCCCGGCGGTTTACGGGATTATAAAAAAATACGGGTTTTATTGGATGTTTTTGGAATGGTTGGAAAAATTTCCTGCTGCAGATATTTCTTTAGAGAATTTCAAAAAACCCATAGAATTTATGGCTTCGTTGCACTCGGGATTTTATAGTAATAATTCCGCTATAGGCGATAAAAGGATAAATTGGGTGCCTCGTTTTGAAAGCAAGTGGCGGAGAAAAACAAATAAACTAAGACTTATCTTGCAATATAGAAAATATAAACAATGTCCCCGAACAAAACAGGTTTTAGCAAAAGATGATGTCTTATTTGAAAATATAATCCGAAACCTGCAGGAAATTTTACACCCTTTAGCCGCTTGCCCCCGTAGTTTAATCCACGGGTGTTTTGATTATAGTCATATATATATCGATAGAAATAACGGTCTTCGTCTTATTGACTGGGAAAATTTTTCGTTTGCGCCCGTAACACTGGATGCAATCTACTTGATTGAAAAAAGTATTGAGAATATAAAAAGCAGTGCGGCAAATACTTCCAAATTCAGGGAGGAGTGCCTAAATTATTATTTCGATGTCATGAAAACTTATGGATTAGAAATTGACAGGTTAAAATTTAAAAAACTGTATAACATTACTTTATTGTTCAAAATAATAACCCAGTTTATTTTCGAAGAGTTGAAAAAAATAAAACAGGGCAAGCCTTCCAATTATAGTTTTTACAGAGACCAACTTTTTACTTTGCGTGAATACTTGAACTTAGCCGGATAAATATATGGGATACCCGTTAGTCAGCGTAATTATTCCTACTTATAATAGGGCTTTGATTTTAAACGAAACAATACAAAGCGTTTTGCAGCAAACGCATCGGGAACTCGAGATTATCGTGGTGGATGACGGTTCTACCGATAATACGGGTCGGTTAATCGAAAAAATTAACGATAAACGGCTATTTTATTTATATAAAGAGAACAGGGGGCTCGCATCGGCAAGGAACGAAGGCATCAAAAAATCAAAAGGCGAGTATATTGCTTTTCTTGATTCGGATGACAGATGGTTGCCGTCTAAGATAGAAAAACAGATAGAAGTCTTTAAAAACAGCAGGTTAAAGCCGGGAGTAGTATATTGCGGCGTTAGATATATCGATGAAAACGGAGCGAAAATAAGAGAAGAAAAATTACCTGCATATAGGGGGAATATTTTTTTAGAGCTTTTGGGTTCCAGGAGGAATGCGGTTTTGGGTGCCGGTTCCACAATCTTGGTAAAAAAGGAATGTTTCAAAGAATGCGGATTATTGAATGAGAATTTGTCATACAGAATAGATTTGGAAATGCTGATAAGGATAGCGAAGAAATTTGCTTTCGATTATGCCGCGGAAGTGCTTTCTGAAATACGTATACACAATACAAGAATGTCATCAGACGTAGATAATATAATTAAAGGCAGAGAAATGCTGTTTGAGAAAATATATAGTGATCTTAAAAACCACAGGAGAATTTTGGCTAAATACTACTATCAGACAGCCCTCTTGTATCTTAAAAAAGGCGACATTATTAAGCACAGGGAATATATTGTAAAATCCGTCAAATCATTTCCTCTTATTCGCGCAGTAAAAGCGTTATGGAAACATTGATTTTTTATGTGGATTGAAAAATTTATCAGGAGAAAAACAATTGTATAAAATTCTTTATTTGACTCCGAGCGTAAATCTTTTGGGCGCAAGACGCAGTTTATTGATACTGCTGGAAAACCTCGACAAAAACAAATATTCTCCTATTGTTTTATGCCCTGCGAGATATGGGGAATTGGTGCAAGCTTTGGAAGAAAAAAAAATAAAGACAGAGATACTCCGGCTAAGGAATTGGCGAAAAATCAGGAATGCGAGATTTATCCCTTTCATTATTTATTCGCTGGTCAAATTTATAAAAAAAGAAAAAATAGACATTATCCATTGCAACGAATTCTGGGTGAATCCCTATGGCATAATAGCCGCAAAAATTACCCGTATCCCCTGTATTACTCACATACGCACGAGTTTAAACGCCAAGAAAATCAGAGATTATTTGCTTGCATATTCGGATAAACTGATAGCTGTATCCGGGGAAACACGAAAACCCTTTAAAGAATTTCCTGGAATTTTCGAAAAGACTGCTGTCGTATACAACGGGGTAGACATAAAACAATTTAATCCGGATATAAAAAGCGATGATTTTAAAAAGGAATTGAACATTGTTCCGGGCGAAATCATAGTGGGAACGATAGGGCAACTATATCCCGACAAGGGCCAAAAGACATTTATAGAGGCCGCTTCCATTGTTTTAAAAATATATCCTCAAACAAAGTTCCTGATAGTAGGCGGGGCAAAAAAAGAAAGATATAAAACGCAATTGCAGGACCTTGTCGGTAAACTCGGAATTCAAGATAAGATTATTTTTACGGGCAGAAGAGAGGATATCCCCGGAATTATTTCAAATTTCGATATTTTTGCCTTGCCGACTCTTAACGAAGGCTTTGCGCGTGTTATAATTGAAGCTATGGCTTGCGGGAAACCAATTATTGCTACTTCCGTAGGAGGTAATAGCGAGGCCGTTGTGGACGGAGAAACGGGTCTTATAATACCGATAAATTCTCCGAGTGTATTGGCGCAGAAAATAATCGAATTGATAGAAGACGAAAGTCGAAGAAAAAAGATGGGAAACAGGGGTAGGGAAAGGGTAACCAATAATTTTAGTTTGGAACATTATGTTGAAGGTATTGAAAAAATTTATAATGAATTTCTAAAATAAAATGACATTATATTTACGCTGTTTAAAATATTTAAAACCTTATTATAAGATCATATTTATATCGGTAATCTGTATGATTTTTTATGCTTTTTTTAATATGGTTTCTATTGCACTATTAGAACCCATAATAAACAAAGCCCTGCAGGGTAATGGTCCGGTATTTTTTAACATTTCTTTAATTAATAAATCTTTACAAGTTTCGAAATTACAGTTTCTCGGTCTAATGAGTTGCCTGATAATAGCCGCATATTTCCTAAAAGGTCTTTGTGACTATTTCCAATCCTATTTCACGAGTTATGCCGGCTCAAGGGCGATAATTGATTTCAGAAACGAATTCTATGAGCATATCCAGTACCAGCCGATGCGTTTTTTTACTCAAAAACGCGTTGGAGAGCTTATGTCGCGTATAATAAACGATATAGAGAATATTCAAGATTCCCTTACGGTGATTTTTTCAAATGTAGTAAAAGAACCGATAACGATTGTTGCCTTGACTATTTTCTTGTTCAAGACTAATTGGAGACTGAGTCTGATTGCAATGGTTGCGTTTATGATAGCCGTATATCCTCTTAGCAGATTCGGAAGAAGGATTAAAAAAATAGGTTACAATAAACAAAAACGCATGGCTGATGTTACAAATGCCATACACGAATCGATAGCCGGAATCGAGACGGTAAAAATTTTCGGCAAGGAAAAGGAAGAAGCCGAAAAATTGGCAGAGAACCAAATGAACCTCTTTAAATTTGCCATGAAAAAAGCAAAAATTAAAGCTTTAGCGCCGCCTATAATGGAATTAGTAGGCGCTTTTGGTATAGCTACGATTTTACTCGTGGGAGGCATGCAGGTAATTAGAGGGACCTTCGATATCGGCAAGTTCTTTGCTTTTGTAGTCGGATTGAGCGCGCTTTATCATCCGATAAAGACTCTGACGCAGGAAAATAACAAAATACAAGCTTCTATGGGTTCTGCGCAAAGAGTTTTTGAAATATTGGACCATCAGAAAATTGTCAGGGATGTCCCTAATGCGGTAGAAATACCTCCTTTTGAAAAAGATATAGTGTTTAAGAATGTTTCGTTTTCATATAGTCACAGGCCGATATTGAAAAATATAAATCTGGAAGTAAAAAAAGGAGAGATAGTTGCGATTGTGGGACTGTCCGGAGTAGGGAAAACTACGTTGGTAAATCTTATTCCGCGTTTCTACGATCCGGTCGAGGGAAAGATAGAAATAGACGGATATGATATAAAGCAAGTAAAACTTAAATCATTAAGAAAACAGATTGCCATTGTTAGCCAGGAAACTTTTCTTTTCAACGATACGATAAGAGCCAATATTGCTTATGGGTCTGGTAGCAAGGTCACAAACGAGAAAATTGTAGAGATAGCGAAAGCGGCATCTGCACATGAATTTATCGAAAAACTTGCCAATGGTTATGATACGATAGTAGGGGAGAGGGGAATGCAGCTTTCGGGCGGCCAGAGGCAAAGGATATCTATTGCCAGGGCACTCTTGAAAAACCCATCCATACTTATTTTGGACGAAGCTACCTCGGAACTCGATAGCGAAGTGGAAGCGGTCTTACAGGAGGCGTTGGAAAAACTTATGAAAGGCCGCACCACCTTTATTATTGCGCATAGATTGTCTACTATAGTCCATGCCGATAAAATAGTGGTCCTTGGCAATAACACAATTGCTGAAATCGGAGTTCACGAAGAATTGATAAAAACAGATGGTGTTTACAAAAAACTTTACCAAATGCAGTATAAAATGAGGAATTCAAATCCTTAAAAATTTTTTATCTTGACACGGGGTATTGACTTTTATTTAGTAATCTTATATATTGCGTATGATTCTCAGTGAAAGAGAAGGTGGCTACTAAATCCCGTAGCTATATTAATTAATTAAAAGGGTGAAAAAAGGAGGGTTGTATGAAAAAAGTGTCACTGTGGGCTGTGATGCTCGCGTTGGTTTTTATTGTTGGCGCTGTTTCGGCACAAGCCGAAATAGTGTTGAAGGGTTCAATTCCAGTAGGTGATGTCCTGACAGCTCTTAGCCGCGTGTATATGGACAAAAATCCTGGAGCTGTAGTAAAGATCGAGTTCAATATGCTCTATAAAGCCCAGGACCATGTTTTGGCCGGAGAAGCAGACGCTGTAATGGTAACAGACCAGTACTATAAGAAATTGAAAACAGATGTATTGAAATTCACGCCTGTTGCAAAAAGAGTTGTTATGAGAGATGGCAAGATCGTTCGTTATAACACTTATGGTATAGCAGCTGCAAGAATGTCTCCCGAACTCCAGAAGTTTATTAACTTTATTGGTTCTGCGGACGGGAAAGAAGTTCTTAAAAGTATACCTAACGTCGACCCTTTATAATGGAGGGGTTTTAGTAGCCATCTTCTTTCACGAGGGAATTGGAGAAACTTTTAATAAAGTTTCAAGATAAAGAAGCAAGGAAAAAGCGGATTATTTTTCCCCATTTCAAAGTAGAGGCAAAATTTTTTATTAAAAGGGAAGGATAGTCAATATCTCCTATTTTTTTAATTGCGGTTATATTGCCGGGCTTTGAAAGAACACCGAATATTTGATTTAATTGGTTATCGCTTAAGCGTGTCAGTATTTGGTGGGCCAACATACCTGCCTTGAGTTCTTTTCCTATTTTCTTTCTCCAACTTTGCTCGTATTCTGTCAGGGAATTTTTGCTTTCAATATATCCTGCTATTGTTTTTGCCGCTATTTTGGCGCATAAAGTTCCGGTGTAAATGCCTCCGCCTGATGTAGGTTTCGCTTGGGCGGCCGCATCCCCGCAAACAAGTATATTATCTTTAACGGTAGTAGATACAGCCCCTATCGGGATGATTCCTGCTATTGGATTTTCGTAAGAATTGCATTTCAACTGTTGAAGCAAATTCCTTATCCCTTTCTTTGCCAAAATGGCATTAGAGCAAGCAAGTCCGATTTTTGCGTTCTTTTTATCCATAGGCACTGCCCAACCAAAGAAGCAATCCGAATAATCGGAACCGAAAAAAAGTTCTACAAAGTTTCTATCGATTGAACTATGGTGAGCAATTGTTTGAAGTCCATATAAGATTTTTTTAGGTGGAGGTAATTTTGTGAATGAATTATTTTTGCTGTATCTGGCGCCGTAAGCACCTATAAAAACATCTGATTTTAATTTAATTTCTTTTCCTTTACGCTTAACTGTTATTGTATTGCCTGTTATATTTGTTGCTTCAGTTTCCAGTTGAATCTCTACACCTTTTTTCTTTGCTTCCTGCAAGAGTTCCTTGTCAAAGGTCTCTCTATCTACCACATAAGCTTTAATTTCTTCGGCATTTATGGTAATTCTTTTGTTATTCGGAGAGTAGATATATGCCCCTTTTATTTCATTTAAGATGGAATTTTGGCTTATTTTGAGCGTTTCTACCGTTCTTTTGCTGATAAGGCCGGTACAGTGTACAGGCCTTCCTATATGTTTCTTCCTGTCTACTAAAAGGGTATTTAATTTACAGATTGCCGATTCTTTTGCTGCTACAGACCCGCAAGGGCCTGCTCCTATTACAATAACATTGTACATTTTGAGAGTTAAGGGTTTTCAATAAGACGGTCTGCAAACTATCTTTTGCAAGGTTTTAAGAATAATAAATAAATCCAGAAAAAGGGATGCATGCCGAAAATAATACAGGTCATATTTGAATTTTTCTATATGACCTTCTATAGAACCACCATATCCGTAATTTACCTGTGCCCATCCGGTAAGCCCCGGTTTAATGCTGAATCGCAGGGAATAAAAGGGCATCTCTTGTTCAATGATATCTACAAAATGTTTTCGTATCGGTCGGGGTCCCACAAAACTTAGTTCTCCTTTTAATATGTTTATTAGTTGCGGTAATTCGTCCAAATTGGTTTTCCTTAATAGTTTGCCCATTAGGGTGACCCTGTTATCATTTTCACTGGCCCATTGCGGACCGCTGTGTTTTTCCGCCCCATAAATCATCGTCCTGAATTTAATAAACTTAAAAGGTTTTTCTTGGAAACCAATTCTTTCCTGTAAATAAAAAACCGGGCCTTTAGAAGTCAATTTTATTAAAAGAGAAGTGATTATAAATATCGGTGAAAGTATTATTATGCTTATCAAAGCCCCTAAGAAATCTATAAGTTTTTTAATATTTTTAAAGACGGGGCTTATGAAAGTTTCTATCCCCAGAAAAGGAATATTGCCGTTTTTCAGATATTGTTCTATGGCAAATTTTCTATTGGCGATTTCATAAAAATGGTCGCTTCTAAATACGTCAATTCCTTTGAATCTGTACTCATATATTTTTTTTATAATAGGTAGAGGCAATTGGATATCTAACGACAGCACAAGAGTTTTTATATTTTTAGACTGTATCAGGTGCCCCAAATTTTTCCCTGTGCTTACGATTTTTAATCCTTTTTCGTATGTGCCGATATCGGAACCTTCCCGCCCCATAATTCCTACAACTTCGTAATCAGACGAAGTTATTTCACTTAATATTTGTTGTGTCAGGGTATCGCTTCCTATAAAAAAAAGTCTCTTTTTAAAATAATCCGATGTTAAAAATGCGTTAATAAATATCTGCCGCCATAAATAAAGGATAATAACGGAAAACACAAAGAAAACGAGTAAATATAAGATAGAAGTTTTGTTCATCCGTAGTATTTTTGCCAAAGCAAGCATAATGAAAAACGAAAGAGAAGCTACGCTGAATAATGATATAACAAGTTGTAATTTTCCTCTTTTTTCTTTTGTTTCATACATCCCGAATGCGTAGAGCATTATCAGGTAAATAATAGGGAAGGGTGAAACTGTATATAGATTCAGGGGTCTTTTCAGTATGTCAGAGAATATTTGATTGGATTTAAGGAAGTCAAATAACGACAAAGTTGCCAATCCCATTATGACGATTGCCAAGATGTCGCCCAAAAACAGGATAAATTTCCTTCTATTGTCAGGTATATTCAGCAAATATTTCATTATATCTTGGATTTTTTTGCTAATTCTTCATATTTACTCATACTCTTATTTATAACATATTTGATATCAAATTTCTTTAATGCCAACTCTCTTGCATTTGCTCCGAGTTTTTCCCTTAATGATTTATCCTGAATTAATGTGATTATGGCTTTAGTCAGTCGGAAGCTATCCTTAGGTTTTATCAATATGCCCGTTCTATCTCGTTTGACTATATCTTTACAACCGTGAACATCGGTGGTCACAATAGCTTTGCCCATTGCGGCGGCTTCCAATAGGAATTTAGGGACCCCTTCGCCCCCGTGAGACGGTAAAACCGCAATATCCGATATTTCAAGCAGGTTTCTTATATCGTCACGTTTCCCCAAATACCGTATATATTCACTATCAGTCCATTTTTTAAGTTGTCCGCTGGAAATAGCCGAAGGATTTTCCCGGTCTTGAGGTCCTACGAGAAGAAAAATCGCTTTGGGGTATGTATCTCTTACTTTTTTTGCCGCAAAGACGTATTCTTCTATACCTTTAATATAAAGCATTCGGGAAACAAGTATTATAACTACATTATCCGAAGTCAGCTCCAACTTTTCCTTAAGCTTGATAATGTCCTGTTCTGCGGCTTTTCCGGGAGAAAAAATAATGGTATCTACCCCCGAACCCGCAATAATATCGGATTTGTTACCGGTAATTATTCCCCGTCTAATAAAAAAATTTCTATCGTCCTCATTTTGAAAAAACATAAAATTACACAGGTTCCCTATAATTTTATAGAGCGGTATTACTATAAAATTCCTTATAAATTTTATTTTTGCATTTTGCTCGGCAAAGACCGCTCCCAAGCCCGGAATAGTCGCGATAATGATGGAAATTCGCGCAATTTTGGCTGCTATTGCCCCGTAGATAATGGGTTTTGCAGTGAATAAATGAACTATATCGGGTTTGTATTTTATAAAAATAGAAATTAATTCTTTTGCCATTAATATGTCGCGGATGGGGTTAATACCTTTGCGGTAATGATTTAGCGGGATTAAATTATCTATATCAGTTTTTAGCTTGTCCCAGAATTGCCCTTTTTTTGCGATAGCCCCGACTTCATATCCTGAATTTTTTAATGCTTTTAACACAGGAAGTCGGAAATTAAACAATCCCCAGTCAGTGTTGGTTATATAAAATATTTTGCGGGTCTTTTTCATTTTTGACTATTAGCCGGGAATATTTTCCCAAACCGTTTTTTTTACTTTTAAAAGTGTTTCATGAAAACTGTTGTTTGTATGGATTTCATGAACATTTTTGTAGACATGAAGTTGGCTCTTCCATTGATTGTGTCGTGTACGCAGATAACTTTCAATTTCTTTGTTTTTTCTGGACAAATTGCGGTCAATTGCCAGTTCAAGTGGAACTTTTAAGCTAATTGCGAGGTCGGGAGGTAGGATTTTTATATAAATTTTGTTTTCCATATCTATTAATTTTTTAATAACAAGGGGAACATTGTTGAAATCGGCAGGGGCCAAACGGGGGCTGTCCATTGCTCCTGTTTGGGATGTAGGGTATCTGTCACAAATTACAATATTGCCTTTTTGGGCTAATTGCTGCGTTTTTTTCAGCAGATGGAACCTGTCAAAAGCAAGCAATAGATTGCGCAAAACATGTATAAACAACACTAATCCATTTTTTTTATTTTTTAGTTTGAGGGTTTCTATGTTGTTTTTTTTGCGTTTAGGCAAGAATTTTTTAACGGCTTTCAAAACTATATTGGGTATTATGGTCAAGAGGGTAGGAGTGGGTTTGCCTATATGGAACAAATATACTGAAAAATTCTGTCCCAACCATTCTTTCGTTTCGCCAGCAAGCGTGGATTTTCCGGAAGCATCGGGACCTATAAATGCGATAATAAAACCTTTACATGATAATAGTTTATTTCTTTGTTTTAAGATATGGCGTCTATACAACTGACTTAAAAATACATAATTTGCAATAATAGAGGCTTTCCATAAAGGATATCTCGAATAATTTTTCAAGTATACTTGCATTCTGTGACTTAGTGTTATCCTCTTAAGATATTGGGACTTCGATTTAAGCGCATTTATGCAATCTATGAAGAATTTCTGTCCTATAGAAGGTAGCCAGTTTTCTAAAAGTTTTAAGGCTTCTGTTTGTGTATTTTCTCCACATAACCATTGAAGTTCTTTTGTTACATTTTCGTATTTTCTGTGAATTAATATGTTTTCGGCAAAAACTCCGTGTTTTAGAATCATTCTTATGACAAAAAGCGCTAATTCTGCGGATTTTGCGGGAATTTTTACTATACCTTTGTTTTCCGTATTGTTGAGCAACATGTCTTCGACGGGCAGATGATAGTTCTTG
>JAQURI010000029.1 GCA_028715665.1 Candidatus Ratteibacteria bacterium | reverse complement strand
GACGGAAGTTTCTATACAAAACTCGGACCTAAAGCCAATAACGATTACGGTACGGCTTTAAGCATTACTTTCCTGTTAAAGCCCAAAGCAACTATAAAAGTTCCCGTTGCCATCGTTTTTGATTTTCCGAAACAGTGGTATTGCGACGGAGTAAAGTTCGAACGCAAATACACCAAGAGTTTTAAAGACAAAGATACGCGAGCAGCCGATATGGCAAAAATCGCTTTGGACAATTATCCGAAGTGGCAAAACAGAACAGAAGCAATACAACAAAAAATATTTGAACAAATACAGAGGAACCCATCTTATAAAAATGACAAGAACGGGATTTTGCGCTTAGTAAGACTAATCTTTAACGAATTCCATTTTCCGTTATCAAACGCCGCAGCTTGGGTAGAAGACAAAAACGGAAATGACATCGCAAGGTTTTTGGAGTGTTTCGATTATCCGTATATCAATTCTTCGGACGTGGACTGGTATTCAATGATACTCTTGATGTTATTCCCTGACATAGAACAGGAACTCTGCCAACAAGCCGTAAACTCCATTATGCAGGAAAATTTGAAAGAGAGATACTATCACTTTCACGCTTCTTTTGTGGAAATGAGGAAACACTTCGAAGAACATCCTGAAGAATATAAAGGCAAATCGCTTACCCATATAAAAGCCGCGACAAAAATCAAAGGAAGCGTTTCCCACGATTTGGGCGCAATGACCTTCGGACACGCGCTTAGAAACGTCAGCGATTATACATGGTACAACACTAATTATTGGATAGACCTTTTTCCGAAACTGGCACTGCGAGTGTTGCGCAATATCAAATATACCGACAATATCGATTTCTTGAAGAGAAATTGGAAAATACTTAAATTCGGTTTTGATTATCTGGAAAACCTCGATTTTGACAAAGACGGTATACCAGAAGGCAATCCACATGAAGTAAAAAATACTTTCGACAATATAAATTTATTCGGCATAGATTCATACAGCACCAACGGTTTCCTCGCTTGTTGCAAAGCAATGATTAAGATGGCTGATATCATGAAAGACGCACTTGCCAAAAAAGAATACGAAGAAATTTTCGAAAAGGGACTCGCCGTTTACGATAAATTATGGATAGACCTGAAAACCAAACATGGAAGAATGCAATATTATGCAACATGCATTGACCTCGCCACAGGCAAAAAGAACACGGATGTCTGGACAAATCAACTGGACGGATTATGGTATCTGATAGCAATGGGAGAAAAACCCTTTATCTCTGCCGAAAGAGCGATACAGACACTAAAAACAATTTACAAAAACAACCGAACTCCTATGGGATGGGCAACGGCACGCACACAGGCGGGCAAACAAGTGAAATCGGACCAGGGTAAAGACGTATGGATAGCGTCAAATTATGTTCTCGCGCAGCTCCTTGATTATTACGGTTTAGTTAAAGAAAGCAAAGAAGTATATAAAGTAATGGATAATGTAATCTTCCAGCATGGCAATTCACTGATAACACCTGAAAGCGTGAGGCCCACTTTGGAAAAAGAAAAAGGAGAAACAAAACCCGGTCCTCATTATATCGTGGCCGGTTATACAAGGCCCGGCGCAATTTTCACGCAACTTGCGATAAACTTCGTAAGAGAAAGGCAAAAACAAACCAATACCGGTGTAATAGATTCCAAACAACTTAATTTCTTCATAAAGAATTTATTCATGAAATAACATTGTCACTCTAAAACCCGTGAATTCCGAGAACAAACAAAAACCTATTTATCTCGATAAAAACGCTCCGATAGAAGAACGTGTCGAAGATTTATTGGCAAGAATGACAATGGAAGAAAAAGTCCATCAAATGGTAGGCATGTGGAACTGGAAAGAGCAGAGATTTTTCGTCACAAGCCAGCGAAATTTTGATTGGAGACGCATAGCGGACAGAGCAAAACTTATGGCTATCTTAAAAAAAGCTAAATTTTCTCCGGAAAGAGCAAAAAAATATATAGGCAACGGGTTGGGACAGTTAAGCATGGGTATAACGCACTTTACTCCCAAAACGGCCGCGGAACGAGCAAACCAAGTTCAAAAATTCGCAAAAGAAAAAACACGTCTTGGGATACCCATAATCATACACGACGAGTGTTTACATGGTTGTATGGCCATAAATTCCACAAGTTTTCCCCAGTCAATCGCTTTGGCGAGCATGTGGGACGACAAACTTATGCAAGAAATAGCTGTTACTATCGGCAAAGAAACAAGAGCCAGAGGCATTAGACAATGCCTTTCTCCTACAATAAATATTGCAAGAGACCCCAGGTGCGGAAGAACAGAAGAAACTTACGGCGAAGACCCCTACCTCACTTCGCGCATAGCTATTGCTTTTGTAAAAGGCATACAAAGCCAGGGGGTAGTCACAACGCCCAAACATTATGCGGCAAATTTTGTGGGCGACGGAGGAAGAGACAGCAATGAAATCCATTTTTCGGAAAGGATTTTACGGGAAATTTATTTTCCCGCTTTTGAAGCATGCGTAAAAGAAGCAAATGCCCTGTCAATAATGGCGGCTTATAATTCTCTTGACGGTGTTCCGTGTTCCTCCAACAAGTGGCTTCTGACCAATGTTTTAAGAAAAGAATGGGGATTTAAAGGGTTTGTCGTTTCGGATTATTTCTCGGTTGTTCATATATATGAAAAACATAAAGTCGCGAACACAAAAGCGGAAGCAGCTAAACAAGCCGCGGAAGCGGGGCTGGATATAGAACTGCCCAACATTAACTGTTTTGAAAAATTAACGGAACTCGTAAAACGAAATAAAATATCCATCGAAACTATAAACAAATGCGTAAGAAGAATTCTATGGGTTAAATTTTATCTTGGGCTTTTTGAAGAACCTTATGTAAACCCCAAGAAAGCGGAAAAGATATGTGATTGCGCAGAACATCGCCAATTGGCATTGAAAGCCGCCCAAAAATCTATAGTCCTACTTAAAAACAACAAAAACATCCTGCCTTTAAAAAATATAAAGTCGATTGCAGTCATCGGACCAAATGCCGATGAACCCCGCCTCGGGGGATATAGCTGCAGAGAACCAAACCATGTAGTCACGCCTCTAGAGGGGATTAAAAACAGGGCTTCTAAAAAGATAATAATAAATTTTGCTCAAGGATGCACTATTAAAGATAAATCTGAAAAAGGATTTGAATCAGCTGTAAGTGCCGCCGAAAAATCCGATATTGCTATTTTGTTTATGGGTAACTCCGATAAAACAGAAGGTGAAGCAAGAGACAGGAGCAATTTAAATTTGCCAGGCGCGCAGGAAGAATTGATAAAAGAAATAGCTAAAACGGACAAACCCGTAATTGTTGTTTTGACAGGCGGGAGCGTCATCACTATGGGTAACTGGATAAACAAAGTCCAAGCGGTAATAGAAGCATGGTATCCGGGCGAAGAAGGAGGAAATGCGATTGCCGATATTTTATTCGGGAATTGCAATCCTAGCGGACATCTCCCCATAACTTTTCCGAAAACTACTGGGCAATTGCCTTTATATTATAACTATAAACCGTCCGGCAGAGACGAAGATTATGTCGATTTAAGAGGAAAACAGCCTTTATTCCCTTTTGGATTCGGATTATCCTATACAACTTTTAAATATAGCAATTTGAAAATCGCGCCTAAAAAAATACACCCTTGCGGAAAAACAACTGTAAGCGTTGAAGTAAAAAACACGGGTAAATATGAAGGGAACGAAGTCGTACAATTATATTTGAGAGACACTTATAGCAGTATTGCCCGACCGGTTAAGGAATTAAAAGGATTCAAAAAAATTACCCTAAAGCCAGGCGAGAAAAAGAAAGTGGAATTTATATTAACCGTAAAAGAATTAAGATTTTTAGACCGGAATATGGAATATGTGGTAGAGCCGGGGACTTTTAAAGTAATGGTTGGCCCGAATTCGGCTGAAGGTATAAAAGGTAAATTCAGAGTAGTCTAATCACATCACCATACCGCCGTCAACATTTATGACCTGTCCCGTCGTATAAGAAGATTCATCAGAAGCGAGGAATAACACAAGGTTTGCAACTTCCTCCGGAGTACCAATTCTCTTTAATGGGATGGAATTAAGCATAAGTTGTTTCTGTTCCTCGCTCAATTTATCGGTCATAGAAGTCTGAATGAAGCCAGGCGCAACAGCATTAACTCTTATATTACGTGAAGCCAATTCTTTCGCCAATGATTTAGTAAGTCCTATTATGCCCGCTTTTGAAGCGGAATAATTTACTTGGCCTGCATTTCCCATAATTCCTATAATCGAGGAAATATTTATAATCGCGCCTGCTCTTTGCTTCATCATGAACTTACTCGCAGCTTTGCAAAAATTGAACACTCCTTTAAGATTTATTTTTATAACATCATCCCACTCTTCTTCTTTCATTCTCACAATGAGATTATCTCTTGTAATGCCGGCATTGTTTACAAGTACATCTATCCTACCCCATTTTGACATCTCGCCGTCAAAAAAAGATTCTACCTGCTTATAGTCAGCAACATCTATTTGGTAATACCAGGCTTTTCTGTTTTTATTTTGGATTTCCCTTGCAGTTTCTTCACATTTTTCTTTATTGACATCCACGAGGATTATATCGGAACCTTCTTCCGCTAATTTCAAGGCAATTGCTTTCCCAATTCCCTGCGCAGCGCCCGTAACTAAAGACATTTTGCCCGTAAGTTTCATAATTCCGTATTATCGTAAAAGACAAATAAGTTAATTTAAAAGGGGAAGTAGCGACAAAAACAACAAGAATAGAACATTCCCGCAATTATTATATTGCGTTTGAGAAAATTGTTTACTTCTTTTCTTTTTTCTCTTTCTTACCTTCTTTTTTCGCTTCTATCTTATCTTGTTGTGCGGTGTATGCCCCATACAAAGCTATAAGTCCTCCCAACAAAAGGATAAGAGGCACTGTCCCTTTAAGAACAGTCACGAAATCAGTTCCCCAACCAATAAGTCCTATCAGTCCCACAACAAAAGCCACCAGACCGGCAATAAATGCAACCATTTTCCCCTCCTTGTTTAAAATTATTTAAAATAAGGGATTAAAAAGCCGTTTGTATATTAGCCAAAACATTTTGCCGTGTCAAGTATTTATTAGAAAAGAGCTAAAGATACAGTATTGCAAAATTTTTCGATAAAATATCACATCTTCTTTGCCTGGATAATACTCGTGCAAAATATTTTCGCAAGCAAAGCCCATTTTTCATATATCTGAATTTGATCAAAAAGATATGATTTTGACCTTCCCGTCTTGCATTTTCAGTTGACCGTTTTGAAAAAGTTTTATTCCTTTTATAATGGTTTCCTGTTCGGCTTTCTGGACTTTTTCTTTAAGAGTCTGCGGCGTATCCTCTTCGTTCACCTCAACGGCTTTTTGCAAGATAATCGGTCCCGTGTCGGTTCCCTCGTCTACAAAATGAAGCGTGCAACCGGTAATTTTTATCCCGCGGTCAAGCACCAATTTATGGACATCCAGGTCCATCCCTCCGGCAAAAGCAGGAAGCAAAGAGGGATGAATATTCATAATTTTGTTTTTATACTGCGCAGCAAAATAACCGGATAAAATCCTCATATATCCGATAAGAAGAACAAGTCCTATCTTTTTTTCATCAAGTATCCCAACCACTTTTTTATCAAAATCTTCCCTTGATTTAAAGTTCTTGGAATCCAGGAAAAGGGCGGGGATTCCGTAACTTTTGGCTCTTTCCAAGATGTAGGCATTTTTTCTGTCGGATATTACAATCGCGATTTCTGCATCGAGCTCGCCTTGTTTTATAGCTTTAACCAAACCTTCCATGTCTGTTCCTCTCGTAGAGCCCAAAACAGCAATACGCAGTTTCTCTTCGGCCATTTTTACCTTCCTCGAATGATATTATGATACCGTTTTCCAAAAGGTTTGACAAATATATCGGAGAATGCTATTTTTATAAAACAAATATGAGTTTATATAAGTTTGTTAACTGTATCAAATCTATTCAATAACTCCTGATAGAAAAAAGTCAATAAATAGGGGCATTATACTATGTGTCCGTATCCTGCAGAAAGTATAAAATATTACTAAAATGAAGTTCGAAACCATTATATTAAACATAATGAATAAAGGCTATGCTCCCCGTTCTATGCTGCCTCTTTTGATAAGCATGGCTCTAAAAAACCCCAGAACGAGAAAAGTATTATTGAATGCTGTCGAGAAAGCTATGGATAAGATGTCCTTTGATGAGCAAAGCTCATCGCGACCGGAAAAACTTCGGGAAGACAGGGCATATATGTCGAAAGCATTGCTAAAATCCATCGACTGCGCATTCGAAGCAAAAAGTATTTCTCCTCAATCGATAAATAAAATAACCGATATATTCCTTTCAAAAATATTTATTCAGGGGATATATACCAGAAGACAATTCTATGAAAAAAACGGGTTTAGACCGCCGGGGTTTATTACCATTTCTCCCACTAATGTTTGCAATTTAAAATGCAAAGGATGTTATGCCGGAGACATCTATACAAAACATACACTTGATTTTGCTATATTCGACAAAATAATATCGGACATGAAAAAAGAATTCGGAGCCCACTTCTTTGTTATCTCGGGGGGAGAGCCGTTTAGATACAAAAACAACGAAAAAACGTTAATGGACATACTGGAAAAACACTCTGATTCTTATTTTCTCTGTTATACGAACGGGACCCTTATAACAAAACAAAAAGCAAAAAAATTGGCCGAGCTGGGTAATTTTACTCCCGCTATATCGGTAGAAGGATTCGGAAAAGAAACCGATGAAAGACGCGGGAAAGGCACATTCAAAAAAATACTGGAAGCAATGGGCAATCTGAGAGAAGCAGGAGTTTTATTCGGTATTTCCGTAACCCCATGTCAGCACAACGCCGACTTGCTCCTATCCGATGAATTCCTGAATTTCTTCTTCAAGGAAATGGGTGCTTTTTACGGTTGGTATTTTCAGTATATGCCGATAGGCAGAAACCCATCCATGGAACTCATGGTCACGCCCGAGCAAAGAGTAAAAATGCATAAAATCATCTGGGAAAAAGTGAAGAAAGACAAACTGTTCATAGGCGACTTCTGGAACTCGGGAACAGCATCCGACGGATGCATGGCAGCCGGACGGGGCGGAGGATATTTTTACATAATGTGGGACGGGACTATTACTCCCTGCGTATTTATACCTTTCAAAGATAAAACTTTTAACAACATCTGCGACGTTTACAGAAGAGGAGAAACTTTGACTGACGTAATTAAATCGCCTTTATTTACCGCCATAAGAAAATGGCATTCCTCCTACTGGCTGGATAAATCAAAAGAAGAGTGCGGAAATCTTCTGGCTCCCTGCATAATAAGAGATAACTCGGATGTTTTCTACAAAATAATAAAAGCTGTACAGGCGCAGCACGTTGATGACGGAGCAAAAACATATCTTTCTTTAATCGAACAGGGCCATATGCCGCAGTACAATATAAAATACAGACAGTTAACAGACCCTATTTGGGACCAGGAATATTTAGAAAAAGAAAGCCCTCTCCCATAATACAAAAAGACTCAAATCCAATTCTCCCTCAAACGATTTTGAAGTATATCAGCAATTTATGATAAACTTATGCCTGCAAAAACGGGCGATTAGCTTAGGGGGAGAGCGCCTCCCTTACAAGGAGGAGGTCAGAGGTTCAAATCCTCTATCGCCCACCAGCAAGAGTTGATAGTTTAGCGTTTATAGTTTATAGTTAACATAACAAGGGGCCGTAGTTCAGTTGGTTTAGAATGCCAGATTGTCGATCTGGAGGTCGCGGGTTCGAGCCCCGTCGGCCCCGCCAGTCGTTAGTTTCAACCGCATTAGCAATTAGACTAAATGGTAGATTGTATTGCGGAGAAACTATCCCGTCCTCTAAAGTGCAGTTCGATAATACAAAAGACAGTAATTTCCGTTTTTCCGACGGTTCTTGCTTAACAAACATGCGGTGAGCTATCTGCGCCAGTTCTAAAATCTTTATGCCCTCTTCCCTATAACTCCGATTAGCAACCTCATGCCTCCCAATACTTTCCCTAACCCGCTCAAGCTCCCGCTCCCATTGCCCTATCCTCTCCTTATAAAAGCTTTCCGTTATTGCTCCGTCTAACTTGTCAACATACATCTTATCTATCCGGCATTGAATCTTCTTGTAATTCTCCTGCAATATCGTTATCTGCTGGTCGTGATATTCCTTTTCGTCTTTGTGGCTTTTTAATAATCCTTCTTTTGTGAATTCTAAAATATCGGCCGGGATTTCTATGTTCTTTAATATGTTTCCCATCTGACTATCAATAACCTCTTCCCGGACAAAACTATTTCCGCACTTCCCCCGATGCCCTGTGCAATGATAATACTTGTATTTGCCCTTATGTATTTCTGCCGTCATTGCACATCCGCATTTCCCGCAAGTTAATAATCCAGAAAAGGCAAACAGATGCTTTCTTCCCTTGGGTTTGCTTTTACTTTCAAACGCCTTTTGAACCGCATCGAATAATTCTCTTGTAATAATCGGCTCATGAATTCCGTGATAAAGTTTTTCCTTCCATCTAAACCACCCGTAATAAATCGGATTCCGCAATATCTGCTCCATTCTCCCCTTCCAGATCCTACCGCCGCGTTTTCCCCTTAAACCCTGCTCATATACAAACTTCGTAATCTTCCCTATCGAATAAGTTCCAAGAGCATAAAGCTGAAACGCCTTTAAAATAATTGGCGCCACATCGGTATCAATTTCTATTTTATGTGTTTCAAGATTGTTTTTATATCCTACTGGCGCACCCGACGGATATTCTCCGCTTTCTGCTTTTTGTAATTGTCCCTTCTTAACTTCTTCTGAAAGATTGTCAAGGTAATTTTTGGCCATCAAAACTTTTATTCCGTGTATGAATTTCTGATGTGATTTAGAATCTTTATTTAAAACTTCCCCTTCCCGAATAAAATGAATTTCCAAATCAAGTTCGTCAATCGTCACGTAATCCTTAAAATTGCGATACAACCGGTCCGTCTTTTCACATAATATAATTTTTACTTCGGGATTATCATATAGGAATTTGACCATCTCGTTGAAATTATTTCTTCCCGCTTGCTTCGCTGTTTCCACTTCAATAAATTCTTTAACGATTTTATAATTATTCTTGAGCGCGTAATCTTTCAAAAGTTTTAATTGGGCAGGAATAGAAAAACCTTCTTCTTGCTGTTCTTTACTGCTCACCCTGGCATATAAAATTGCTTTCATACTTTTGCTATGTTCCCTTATTTATTTTCATGTGTCAAGTTCGGAAATTATAGAATCTACAGTATCTCTGGTTTCCTTGTCTTGCCACTCCTTAAGAAGTGAAAAGAATCCCATCATATTTTGATTTATTTCCTGGGCATCAGTCAAAGTTAGCTTCTTTTCACTATAAGGCTGATAAACCTCTATAGTCTTTTGAAGATATTCCTCATCTACCTTAGCCATATTCCCTCGCAAGGGTTTTTCTCGCCTCTTACAAATCCTCTAACGCAATGTTTATGTCCTCGAATACTCATTTTTGTCTACTTAGGTAATTCATTCCTCCGCCCGGCCGGAGAGAATATAAAGGACATTCCTTATTAGTACAATCTCTTATTACTCTCCAGTATTTCCCTCCTGCACATTGGCAACACACATTTATAATCGCTCGCCATAAAATTTGTTTAGGGACCTTAACCTTGGGCATCTTTATTTTTCCTCATCTCTTTCCGCTGTTGGATTCTATAATCCGGCATTTTAATTTGAATCTGCCAGCATAATCCTACAATCCGGCTTGCTATCCTTTGGGGATTATCCTCGTCCTTAGAAGATAATTTTTTCGATAATTCATCTAAGTTAAGATTAGAAGTAATAATTATGGGCTTCAAATTGTTATATCTATAATTGAGAATCTGATAAAGACATGAAAGTGAAAAATCGGATGTTTTTTCTGCGCCCATATCATCCAGGAAAAGATAATCATAGCGCGAATATTTCAATATAAGGGTCCGCTCTGTACTTTTTTGCGTGGCTGCACCTCGTAATTCTAAAAGCAACTCGGGTGTTGTAATAAATTTCAATTCTTCGCAAGGACGATTAAATGCATAATTAACCCGTAATTCTTTCAAAATGCCAATCGCGAGATGTGTTTTACCGCATCCATACGGACCATAAATATAAAGTCCTTCGGTAAGGTTTTTTAAATAAATAAGGTTTTTTAAATAAAAATGAATTTTTTCAATATATTCCCCTCCACCTTTAAAATTTTCCAATGTGCAATCATAAAATCTCGGCGGCACGCCTATAGATGCAAGATGTTTCCCAGGATCTACCTTTAATAATTCTCGCCTACGTTCCTTTCGGCATTTAATACAGAAAATTTCCTTTTCCCTTTCGCGGCCGATTTTCCCTAGTTTTATGTCGTCATCGTAAAAATTTCCTGGATTCTTATCCCCACATTTAATACACTTGATATTATTCCGGGATTGTATATCTTGGAGATTGTTTTCCATTTCTTTCCTCTTTTTTCTGTTTACGCTTTCCGAACATACCTTTTCCTAATGGTTCTCCGATATAAGAGAATACTCCAAATGCCTCGGGTTTATTTTTTGAAAAATTCCGTATTGCTTCTTTTATTTGCCCCGGATAACATTCGGTTAATAATTCCCTCAACAAAGCTAATTCTTCTTCTTTAAAGATGTTAGTAGTTAAGGTTTCATAGACTTCGATTATTTCTTTTTCGTATTGGTTTAGCTTATTAAATATTTCCGATTGGGAAAATTTCCCTTCTTCTTTAGAAGAATATCCTTCCTTTTTTTCATTCTTATCATTCTTGTTTGTGTCACTTGCCTGTTCCTTGCCTGTCACTTGGTTGTCACCTTGCCTGTTACTTTTTATATTTTCCTCTTGATAATCTTTCCACTTGATAATGGTTATAATTGAAAAATGGGTGTTACGTTGTATGTTAAGATTTCCCATGTTTTCTAATTTACACATTCTTTTCCTAACCGAACTGGGGACCATTTTTAATTCTTCCGCCGCAACATTCCTTCCAAAAATGAACTGGCCGGGAAGAACTTTTACCTCCGTGGTTCCCCTCCCAGTACTTACCGACACCCATGATTCTTTGTGATTTGCCTTTAATAAACACCATGTCCACACCTTCCATAAATCAGCATTGGCAAATACTCTGCTTTTTAGGCTTTGCCGATATAATTTAATCCAGCCCTCGCCGAAATTTTTCGGTTCCATTTCCATCTCCATGTTTTTATTAAATCTTTTTCTTTCATGTTTTAAAAAGCCTATCTTTTAATGAACGTATTGCATCGGCGTAAAGTTTTATATCGCCTATTGCTTCGCCATTCCAATACCGATTGGATGATTCTTGGGATATTTTCTTATTCTCAAAAACGAACCAGGAATTTCTGGAATTCGAAGAGGGTTCTATGTTAATTAACCGAATCTTAGAGGCATATAACCAAGCAGCTTCGTAGAGGTCTTTAGTGTAAAAGTAGGAAGGATTTTTCTGTTCAATTTCCATATTAGCTTATCTCCATTAAATTATTTTTTTATTCCACCCTTATATTAAATCCCTTCGGTGCATTTGTCCTTAAAATCCATAGGACATTGGTAATTTTTCTCATATCCCTATTAAATGCGTTTCAATGTGTTGCTAACTGCCCTATTAAGAATTTCAATCTGTCGAGGTATATGAGCTCGCCATGTATCATAAAAACCAAGGCGTTTCTTTAAAATTATGGTGTTCCTTATTGTATACATCGGCTTGATTTCAGAGGGGTTTTTCCTTTTGAACTGCGCCCAGAAATAACCCGTTCTAAGTCTTACCCGTCTTAAATTTTTAATATCCTCGATATCCTTAAATTTTTTCCTTAACTGGCCCCGAGCAGTATACATTTCGGGTCGTATCTTTTGCGAAAAGGGGATAGGAATTCCCTTTTCTGATGTTAATGTAGCCCCTGTTTCGTGTATGCGTGCGATTGCTGATGGGGTATACATCTCTATACCTGAATCCATAATGTTGGATGATGATTTTATGACCCTATATTTGAAAAGCCTATAGATTGAAAAGCTTTTAATCCCCGGAGGCCCCTTCAACCGTTCATTAAAAAATTTCTTAAAGAAACTTTTGCCTATATGGTCCCAAGCACCCCGGGGATTTTCTAATTCATATCTCAAAACATTGGGGACCATACGAATTGCCTTTTCCAGCTTCGCCGTATTAAATTGAACCTCAATCATCTAACTGCCTCTTATCTGGTTTTTAATAAACTTTTCTAACATCGGAAATAATTCTTCCTCATCCGCTTTCGTTTTTATGTCACCGTAAAAATAATTATTTACTGTAACCCCTGCATATGCCGGAGTTGGCATTGTAATTTTAGGGATAAGAGAAGGTAACTTCTCTAAGGGCATTACTACTTCCTGAGGACGAAGTAATGCGGGAATGGTATCTTTGGTCAGATCGGAAGAGCACA
>JAQURI010000028.1 GCA_028715665.1 Candidatus Ratteibacteria bacterium | reverse complement strand
GCAGAAACTTCTCCGATGCATCCGCCTCGCATGCCGAAAAAAAGTTCAAGATAAGATGGGATATCGGGATTGAGTACGTCAAATTTCGGTAGAGCCAAAGCCAAGGGAGTCGCACCGGTAACTGCATCGCCGGAGAAAAAAGAATGGAGCTTTCCTTCAGAAAGAAGTCTTGCAGCATTTACAGCCGGCACTTTCCATGTAGTAGTAAAAACAGGGAAAGCAACGGAGAGAAACGCTCTTCCTAAAAGTGCGGGATTGAAGATGTTATACCCAAGACCTCCGAACATATGTTTGCCGATTACAATCGAGACCAAAGCGCCCAAAGCACCAGCCCACAGCGGAAAACTCGGCGGTAAAACCAAAGCCAAGAGCAAACCTGTCAGAAAGGCACTGCCGTCGGCTATAGTTAAAGGTCTCTTCAAAATCTTCTGGCAAACTGCTTCCGATAAAACAGCAGCAATAATACAAGTTAAAATCAGATAAAGCGCATTTGCCTGAAAAAAGAGAACACCCCATATAATAGCCGGTAAAAGCGCGGCAATAACGCCCCACATTATCGATTTAACATTGGTTTCATCTTTTATATGAGGCGATATAGAGATAGTTAATCTGTCCATTTTAATCGCATATAATAGAGAAATTTTTCATGTTTGTAAAGATAAGCATCAAATCACAAGCACCAAATCGCAAATAAATCCCAATTATCGAAATTCCAATATCCAAAAGTATTGGTTTGGAAGTTTTGGTCATCCGAACATTATTTCGGATTTCGTGTTTCGTGCTTCGAATTTCAAAATACTAATATTATTCTCTAATACCTATTTAATTTAATAGAAACTCGCATATGGCATTGGTCACTGACCATTTGTAATTACAGAAGTCGTCCCTTTACCTAAAACTTCTTCGATCCTATCCAAAAGAATTTGTTCCGGGTTTACTTTTATGTAATTGCCGGCCAAAAGAACGGTTTCTTGGGAATCCTGTCGAATATGGAAATATACCTTACATTCACCTTTGGAAAAACGCAGGATATTTCTTAAACTTTCCAAAACATCTTCGGTTGCCTGTGATTCATCAATGCGAATATGTAGTGTCTGTCGGGATTTTTGCGATTTCGGTAATTCAGAGTTTGCAGATAGATTCCCGATAACCTCCGTAATGGGTTTCAAAGAAGAAGCGATTATCTTGGGATTATCCTCGGTTGTATCCAATCTGCCTTCCACAATAACTTCCGCGCCGTCTAATAAGCGGTCTTTTTCTTTCTCGAAAGCGTCCGGAAAAAGTAAAACTTCAACGCTCCCTTTCAAGTCTTCCAGTTTAAATACAGCCATTCTCCTGCCTTCTTTTTTGGTAAATCTTTTTTTAATATTACCGATTACTCCCGCGATTTTTACTGTTTTGGAACCGTTTGATTTCGGCAAGTTAACCGTATCGTAAGTGGTGCATCTTTTTAGAATTTCTTCATATTTAGCCAAAGGATGTCCGGTCAAATAAAATCCCAGAAGTTCCTTCTCGAACTGCAGAGTCTCAGATTTACTGAACTGCGGTATTTGAGAATCTCCTATGAGTTTTTCATCCGATGAAGGAGCAAAAAGGGCAATTTGTCCTACTTTTTTACCATATTTATTGTTAATTCCTTTTTCCAATATGCCCATTAGGCGTGCGCGATTTTTATCCAGACAATCGAAGGCACCGCATTTAATCAGGCTTTCTATGACTTTTTTCGTAACTTTTCGCGAGTCCACTCTTTCTATAAAATCCGTCAAAGAAATAAATTTACCCCTTTCTTGTCTGGTCTTGATTATATCCTGAACTGCTTGCTCTCCGACATTTTTTACTGCCAAGAGCCCAAATCTTATGCTGTCAGCAACAACAGTAAAATCAATGGAACTTTCGTTTATGTCCGGCTGGAAAACTTTAATGCCCATTTCAGCACATTCGTTTATGACAACAGCCATCTTGTCCCTGTTCCCCTTTTCCGAGTTCAACAGTGCCGCCATAAATTCCAGAGGGAAATTTGCTTTAAGATATGCTGTCCTATAAGATACAAACGCATAAGCGGTGCTATGGGCTTTGTTGAACCCATAACCCGCAAAATATGCCATATAATCGAAAATTTTATTCGCTTTTGATTCCGAGATATCGTTCTTCTTCGCGCCTTTTACAAATTGCGCCCTTTTTTCATCCATTACTTCCGGAATTTTTTTACCCATAGCGGCCCTTAAATCGTCGGCATCTGCCAATGAGAAATTGGCGATTTCCGAAGCTATCTGCATAACTTGTTCCTGATAAAGAATAATCCCATAAGTTTCTTCCAATATTTTATTTAACGAAGGATGTGGATATTCGATTGCTTCTTTACCGGATTTTCTTTTGATAAACGCATCAACTTGGCCGCCGCCCAAAGGTCCGGGACGATATAAAGCCAAAAGTGCTATCAAATCCTTGAAACTGTCGGGACGCATTTTCTTTATCAGTTCCCTCATTCCCTCGCTTTCCAACTGGAAAATGCCGATGGTCTTCGCCGCCCGCAAAAGTTTATACGTGGCAGCATCATCCAAAGGCAGATTCACCAAATCTATCGCCTTTCCTTGAGTAGCTTTGATAATTTCGATTGCATTATCCAGCAAAGAAAGCGTTTTTAGCCCCAGCAAATCCATTTTCAAAAGCCCGATTTTATCCAAAATTTCCATCGGGTATTGAGTCAGGATTTCACCCTCGTTAACTTGATAAAGCGGTGTATATTCGGTCAACGGCTCTTTTGCTATTACAACGCCCGCCGCATGAGTTGAAGCATGACGGGGAAGCCCTTCTAAAGTTTTGGATATCTCAAAAAGAGCCGGGTATTTTTCCTGGAAGTTTTTGAGTTCGCCGTCTTTTTTTACGGCTTCTTCCAATGTGAAATGCCCAAGCAGAGGAATCCTTTTTGCAATCTGGTCGACCTCGCCGTAAGGCATATCCAACACACGGCCAACATCCCTTATGACCGCTCTTGCCGCCATAGTCCCGAAAGTAATAATTTGGGTGACTTTGTCTTTCCCGTATTTATTCGAAACATAATCTATGACTTCGCCCCTTCGGACATCGCTGAAATCGATATCTATATCGGGCATTTTCTTCCTCCCCGGGTTAAGAAACCTTTCGAAAAACAAACTGTATTTCAAAGGATTTATTTCCGTAATCCCCAAACAGAAAGCCACCAAACTTCCCGCAGTCGAACCCCTTCCCGGCCCGACTGTTATTTTTTTAAAGCGGGCAAAATCTATAAAATCCTTGACAATCAAAAAATAACTGGAAAAACCCATATTCTTTATAACCGATAATTCGAAATCCAACCGTTCTTTTGTTTTGTCATCTGCGTCCGGAAGTTTTCGTTTAAAACCTTCGTAACATAATTCGGCAAGATAAGAGTCCAAAGTTTTGCCTTCCGGAACGGGAAAGTGAGGGAGGTGAAATTTACCGAATTCCAACATCAAATTGCATTTTTCCGCAATCCCTATGGTATTTTTCCAACTTTCGGGATAATCAGTAAAAATTTTTTTCATTTCCTGCGGAGACTTGAAATAAAATTCATCGGTCCTGAATTTCAACCTATTTTCTTCCTGTAAAACAGACCCTGTTTGAATGCACAATAATGCATCATGCGCAACCGAATGCTCCTTTTGCAAGTAATGGACATCGTTTGTAAGAACCCATGGAATATCGAGTTTTTGCGAAATCCTAATCAATGTTTCGTTCACTTTTTTCTGCTCGGGTAAAGAGAAATCCATTAGTTCCAAATAAAAATTGTTCTTGCCAAAAATCGCTTCAAAATCACCCGCTATATTAACGGCTTCTTCTTCCCTGTCCTGCAATATTTTTTGCGAAATTTCGCCTTTTAAACATCCGGAAAGGGCTATTAACCCCTCCGAATACTGTTTCAAAACTTCCTTGTCGATTCTGGGTCTATAATAAAAGCCCTCCAAATAACCGATGGAATTCAGCTTCATCAAATTTTTATAACCTTTTTCATTCTTGCACAAAAGAGTTAAATGATAATAGGACACGTCCCCGCGATCTACTCTTTTCTCTTTCCTGTCTCGGGGGGCCAGATACATTTCGCTTCCGATAATCGGTTTGATTCCTTCGGACATAACCGCATTATAAAACTCAATAGCTCCGAACATATTCCCGTGGTCGGTTATGGCAAGAGCCGGCATCTTATAATCTTTGGCTTTTTTGACTAAATCGGGAATGCGGCACATCCCGTCCAAAAGCGAATAACCGGTATGGACGTGAAGATGAACGAAATCAGAATGTTCCATTGTTTTTTAAAAATTAAAATATTCTTCCAAGTTATTTAATATAGGAAGCGGGTTAAAGTTAAATATTATTATTATATTAGTTAAAATAATGCCTGAACATTATCCCTGCATTGAGTTCAAAAATATAAGGTTTTGCATCATAAGGCGGCGCAAACTGATAAATCGGAGCAACTTCAAAAATTATGGAAAAATCTTCGCTTTTATATAACTGTCTTCCTATAGGAAACCTTACGGCAGCGCAAGCATCATAGTCGTTTACATCTTTGGGATTATCCGAGAGAAAAAAAGCCAATCCAAGTCCCGTATAAAAGTAATGCGGAGAATTTTCAAGAGGGAAAAACCAATTATAGTCAATGGATAAATAAGGAGTATTATACTCCTGGTCATGCCAGAAATACCACGTCCATATACCTACACGAAAATCCCAGAAGTTCCTATCGTTAACAGGCGCTTTTACAGAAACCGCTACAGGGTCACCAATAAGAAGGCCCATTCCCTTCTCATTTTTTGTTTCTTCAAACGTTTCAGCTCCTGATAAATTTATTGAAAGTGCAATCATCGGAATAATTACTAATAGAATTTTAATTTTTTTCATCTATTTTAAGTATTTTACATCAATTAGGTACAAACCGTAAGCAGGGACTGTTTGAGATTTCCTTCTGGTTTTGACTCTCAGGATTTTTTTGATTTCATCTGACGGAATCCTGTCCCTGCCGATTTCCAATAATGTCCCGACTATGTTTCTGACCATTCGATAAAGGAACGCGTCCGCTTTTATATCAATTCTTACAACGGAAATCTTGCCTGGAAAATTCAAATTTTCTTTTTTTATTTCAACGGACTTTATAGTTTTGACAGTGCTTTTTACTGGGCTACCGGCGGATTGGAAGCAGGAAAAATCGTGTTTACCAAGCAAGCATTTTGCTCCTTCCCGCATTTTCTTTATGTTTAAATCATAAGGATAAAAATACGCAAATTTCTCTAACCACACAGACCGCTCGCTATTATAAACAATATATTTGTAATGCCTCGCTCTTGCCGAATAACGGGCGTGGAAGTTCTCATCTGCTATTTGAACATTTTTAATCCGTATATCAGAGGGAAGCTGTCCGTTCAATGCTCTTTTTAAATTAAGAGGGGGGAAACCTCTCCTTGCTTTAAAGTGAGCGACTTGTCCCAAGGCATGCGCCCCGGCATCAAGTCTTCCTTGCCCTATCAAAGTTATTTTTTGCTTAAAGATTCTTCTAAGGGTTTGCTCTATTACCCCTTGAACGGTTATTTTAGCTTTCTGCCTTTGCCAGCCGTGATAATGGGTACCCTTGTATTCGATTGTTAATTTATAGTTAGGCATGATTTAAACAAAATGCAAAATTAAAAATCAAACATGAAAAAATAAAAATCTAAAAATATTTTTGAAATTTTGCATTTTTATATGTCATTTTGATATTTGCTTTTCCCTCTGGAATTTTATAAAAATTCCGAGGACATAGTCCCGGAAATTCTCCGAATTTCTCGGGGTAATTTTTGATTTGATTACTATTTTCCCACACTTTATCTATACCTTCAACATTATGATAAAATTCATGTGATGATACTGGAAAAATTGGTAGTCGGGCCTGTAGAAGCAAACTGCTATATAGTAGGCTGTGCTCAAACCAAAGAAGGACTAATCATAGATCCCGGGGCAGACGGGGAAAAAATTCTCAAAAACGCCAAAAAGAACCAACTGAACATTAAATATATCATCAATACTCATGCTCATATAGACCATATTGGAGCAAATAAATATTTAAAAGAATTACTTAACGCAAAAATCTGCATGCACGAGGAAGACGTTAAATTTTTAAAGGACCCTTCGCTTAATCTTTCCGACTTCGCGCCGCCGGGTTCGCAGGACGAATTTTATCCTTTTCCTCCAGTCGATATTGCGTTGCATAATGATTCCCGATTAAATATAGGAAATCTAGAAGCGACCATTCTCTACACACCCGGACATACGCCGGGCGGGATATCGGTGGTCATAGAAACTTGTGTCTTTACGGGAGACACGCTTTTTTCGGGAAGCATAGGAAATACAAATTTTCCTTTGTCGGACTATAAGACGCTCACAGGAGCCATAAAAAACAAACTATTGACATTACCCGATGATTTCATTGTTTATCCGGGTCACGGCAGCCCTACGACAATCGGCAAAGAAAAAAGAGAAAACCCGTATTTACAAAAATGAAAAAGATTACGCAGATTAACGAAACACAAGATTACACAGATTACCAAATTTTTAATCAGTGTAATCGTTTTTACCCTTAGAAATTCATAGAATTTCAAGGACCAAAGTCCCTGAAATCTTACAGATTTCTAGGGGAAAATCGGTGTAATCATTATTTAAACATGGATAAAAGAATCGAAGAATTTCTGCGGTTCCTGATAGTAGAAAGAAGCCTTTCTAAAAATACAGTTCAAGCATACCGCGCTGATTTGGAAGATTTTTATGGTTTCCTTTCAAGAGAAAATTTTTCGTTAGAGAAAGCAAATTATCCCGTCATTATTTCATATATAGAATATCTGAAGAAGAAAGATTTTTCTTCGTATTCGGTTGCCCGCAAAATTTCCACCGTAAAAAGTCTTTATAGATTTTTGTCCGCCCAAAAATATATAAAAGAAGACCCGACAATGATTCTGGAATCTTTCAAAAGAGAAAGACACTTGCCAACAGTATTATCCGTCAGCCAGGTAAATTCGATGCTTGAAAATATTGATACTGCGAAAAAGGCAAATTTAAGAGATAAAGCATTATTGGAACTTCTTTACGCAACGGGTATCAGAGTTTCGGAATTAGCCGATTTAAAGATAGAAAATATAGATATGGAAGTCGGTTATGTGCGGGTTTTTGGTAAAGGCTCAAAAGAGCGAGTCGTTCCTATTGGAAAACATGCGAAAGTTTGGGTCCAAAAATATATCGAAGAACTACGTCCCGAAATAGCCCGAAAATCCGCCTTTAATTATTTATTTTTGAATAAAAGCGGACAAAAACTGTCAAGGCAGAGTATTTGGAAAACAATAAAAAAATACGGAAAGATAAGCGGAATAAGCAAGATTTCTCCCCACACTTTCAGACATTCTTTTGCTACGCATTTATTGGAAGGCGGGGCAGATCTTCGAAGCGTCCAGGAAATGCTAGGACACGTGGACATATCCACAACACAGATTTACACACAGCTTAATCGAAAGATACTGAAAGAAATCCACAAAAAATATCATCCGAGAGGATAAATTCTTAAAATGGAAATACGATAGATATAAAGTGGAAATATGTAGATATACATTGTCAAAAGATTAGAGGCTTTAAAAATTGCAAGCTAAAACTAAAAACAACAACAATATATTTCGATTATATTTCAATGTATTTCAATTATATTTCTATAAAAGTTTTTGGGAACAGCACAACTTCAGATTTTTCAAATGGAATACTGAGGAATTATAACCTACTACACTCCTTTTAACTCGATTTCGTTGCTTCTGTGGCAAGCGGCAAAATGCGGATTTTCGACGTCGCTTATTTTATTCTCCAAAAGCGGAAGCACATCATGGCATCTTTGAATGGCATATTTGCATCTGGGGGCAAAAGGACAACCGCGTATTTCTTTGGAAAGGTCAACCACTTCTCCTGAAACCGTTTCTTCGAGCCATCTCTGGTGAGGGTCTGCATCGGGCACCGCGGAAAGCAAAGCGCTTGTATAAGGATGAAGCGGCTTGGTAAAAAGTTCTTCTGTTTTTGCCACTTCCGCCAATTTGCCGGCATACATAACGGCAACTCTGTCGCAAATATATCGAACAACGCTTAAGTCATGAGTTATGAACAAATATGTTAAATTTAGTTTCTCCTGCATATCATCAAGGAGATTAAGAATCTGCGCCTGAACGGACACGTCCAAAGCCGAAGCCGGTTCGTCGGCAACGATAATCGAAGGGCTTAACGCCAAAGCACGGGCAATACTTATTCTCTGTCTCTGCCCGCCGCTAAAAGCATGCGGATAACGGCGCATATAACGGGGATTAAGCCCGACCAAACTCAAAAGTTCCCCCACTCTTTGCACGCATTTCTTCTGGTCCCATCCGTAAGCCTGCAAAGGCTCAGCCACCAAATCCAAAACGGGCATACGAGGATTTAAAGAAGAATACGGGTCCTGAAAAATCATCTGTATATTTTTTCGCACGGATTTCAATTCTTTCCTATCCAATTCGGCCATGTCCACTCTTTTTCCTTCCGCGGTTTTAATAAAAATTCTGCCGCTTGTCGGTTCATAAGCGCGCAGTACGACTTTTGCAACGGTTGTCTTGCCGCTCCCGCTTTCGCCTACAAGCCCGAGCGTCTCCCCCTGATATATGGAAAAAGTCACATCATTTACGGCACGCACAACCCCTGTGGATTTAGAAAAAAATCCTTTTTTGACAGGAAAGTATTTCTTTAATTCCTGCACTTCCAAAATAGGTTCGATATTTTTTTTATTCGCTAAGTTTTGCATTTGAACACCTGAAACAATTTACATAATGCCCCGGTTTTACTTCCGTTTTGCCGGGTATTTCTATATGGCATTTTTCTCCCGCTATTTCTTTACAGCGGGGATGAAAAGCGCAGCCGCTCGGTAAAACATAAGCATCCGGCACGGTCCCTTCTATAGGATATATTTTTTCTTTGTTCCCGCCCAATTTGGGAATGGACTTAAATAAAGCTTTCGTATAAGGATGGCATGGGTTATCGAATATCTCGGTAACGGGACCTTCTTCGACTATTCTTCCGAGATACATAACGTATACATGTTCTACCATATGCGCAATAACACCGAGGTTGTGAGTAATCAGCATAAGCGACAAATTAAATTCTTTTTGCATGCTCTTTATCAGTTTAAGGACCTGCGCCTGAATGGTAACGTCAAGGGCTGTAGTCGGTTCGTCCGCTATCAATATGCGGGGATTGCACGCAAGCGCCATAGCAATCATTGCCCTTTGCCTCATCCCGCCGCTTAATTGGAAAGGGTAAGCATCAACCGTTCTCTTCGGGTCGGGAATACCAACGAGGTCAAGAAGTTTTACCGACCTTTCCCGCGCAGCTATTTTATCCATATCCTGGTGAATCATAAGTGCCTCGGAAATCTGGTTGCAAATGGTATAAACGGGGCTAAAGGCCGTCATCGGCTCCTGAAATATCATTGATATTTCTTTACCCCTTATCTTGCGCATTGCTTCGCCTTCCGACTCAAGTTTGAGCAAATCTTGCATTATGCCGTCTTTCATCTTGAAATTGATTTGTCCTTCGACAATTTTTTTCACCCGGGGCAATATCTGCAGAACGGAATATGCGGTTATTGTCTTGCCGCAACCGCTTTCTCCCAAAATACCGACAGAACTTCCGGATTCTACCTTGAAATCCACGCCGTTTACCGCATGCACCGCACCTTCATCGGTAAGAAACTTGATTTTCAAATTTTTTACATCAAGAATAACTTCTCTTGAACTCGTCTGTTTATTTTCTACTTTTTCAATTCCCAATGTATCTATTGACATAAATTTTCACTCCGCGACTATTCATTCGTGGAATACGGGTCTGCCGCATCTCTAAGTCCGTCTCCCAAAAAGTTAAACGCTAAAACAGCGATAATTACAAATAAAGCCGGGAATAAGAGCCACGGCGCCATAGCGACTGCCTGGACGTTTTGGGCCCCGTTAAGCAAAACACCCCAGCTTACAATGGGCGGCCTAAGCCCTATATTCAGGAAACTAAGAGTGGTTTCTCCCAAAATCATCCCGGGAACGGCTAAGGTCAAAGAAACGATAATATGGCTCATAAAAGAAGGAAGAAGATGTTTAAAAATTATTTTTCCTTCACTTGTTCCGCAAAGTCGCGCCGCAACAACAAAATCTTCTTCCCTTAAGGCAAGGAACTTGCCTCTTACAACCCTGGCTAAACCCGTCCATCCCAAAACCGACATAATGACCGTCATTCCGAAGTATACCCTTATAGAAGGCCAAGTAGCGGGAAGCGCCGCCGAAAGAGCCATCCACAGCGGAAGGCCGGGAATAGATATAAGAGTTTCGATTATACGCTGAATAACATTATCAACTACACCGCCGTAATACCCTGCAATTCCGCCGAAAATAATGCCCAATATAAAACTAAATGCAACTCCTATAAGCCCTATTGAAAGAGAAATTCTGGACCCGTAAATTATACGGCTAAGCATATCGCGGCCCAACCTGTCGGTCCCCAAAAGATGTATATTCCCGCCCTTTTCTACCCCGAACAAATGCAAATCCGAATAGAAAAGATTCCAGAACTTATATCTGGAACCACGCACAAAAAGACGAATAGTATACCGCTGGGACTTATCTTCAACGCTTCCCCAAGCCCATGTCTCAGGGTCTAAAGTTTGTTTCGTTTGATATGTAAACGGAACAAAATGGAACTTGCCTTCTTCGTCAACGAAATGGATTTTTTGCGGAGGCGCCTGAACGTAATTCAAGTCTCTTTCAAACGGTTCATACGGAGAAATAAATTCACAGAACACCGCAACAAGGTAAAATATAACCAAAACAACCGCAGAACTCATAGCTAATTTATGGCGTTTAAATCTCCACCACATAAGACGCCACTGCGAAGCAACGTAAAGTTTTTCTTCTTGAGGAGTAACTTTTTTCTTACTTTTTTCTGCTTCTTTTATTTCTTTGACTTCTTTTTTTACCTCATCCATTTTACAATTCCTATTCGTATCTTATGCGCGGGTCGGAAATTGCAAGTAAAATATCCGATATAAGTGTACCCACTACTGTTAAAGCGCTTGTTATGAGTAATATGCTCGCCGCAATGAACATATCTTGGCTTACGAGAGAACTGAGAATAGTAGGGCCAATCATCGGCAAGGACAATACTATCGAAATAATAACCGCACCGGAAAATAAATACGGCAATGTCCATCCAACCGTGCTGATAAACGGATTTATAGCTATACGTACGGGATATTTTATAAGTAATTTTAAGGGACTTACTCCTTTGGCGCGGGCAGTCCTGACATAGGGTTTCTCAAGTTCATCGATTAAATTGGCGCGCAGGACCCTGATAGAACCTGCAGTCCCGTTTAATCCGATTATAATAACGGGTATCCACGCATGTTTTAATAAGTCCATAAATTTTGCCCAACTCCATGGTGCAGCCGCATATTCGGGCGAAAAAAGCCCGCCTACACTGATCCCCCAATATTCGAAAGCAAAATACATCACGACGAGAGCCAACATAAAAGCAGGCGTAGCAATCCCTATAAAACCAAAAAAGGTTAGGATATAATCCCCTACAGTATAACGCTTTACAGCGGAATAAATACCTATTGGCAAGGCAACCGCCCATGTAAAAATCATCGCCAAAAAACTAATTGCAATCGTATATCCCATTCTTTCCCATACGATTTCGTTGACCGGTTTATTGCTCATGAAAGACCATCCCATATCCCCCTTCATAAATTTTCCTATCCACATAAAGTACTGTATATACATGGGTTTGTCTAAACCGTATCGTATGCGATAACTTTCTATTGTTTCCAAACTCGCCTCTACGCCCTGCGCCTCTAACTGCTGAATTAGGGAAGTCATAATATCGCCGGGGGGCAATTGAATAATTATAAAGGTCAGGACCGATATCAAGAATATGGTCACTACCATTAAACCCAGACGCCGAATAATAAAATTAAGCATAGTAATTCATCGTCCTTTTTATTCTTTTAAATACCATGTTTCCGGATGATACGGAAAACTCCATCGTCCGTCCCATCCCCAGTATCCGTTTTCAGGAACATTGTGCAATTTATTGCTTACTATTATAGGATGCGGAGCAACTCCCACCGTACCTATGGTCCAAATATTCTCCGCCTGCGTACGTAAGATTTTTTTGCCGAGCTGGATACGTGTTTCTTCATCAAAAGTCGTGTTCATCTGTTCCCACCAATTAAACAGGTCTTTGGCTATTTGGGGCGGTTCCTCTCCCCTGTCACCGTCGGTAAGAAACCACCTCGTCCACTCGTTCCACATACAGGTCTCCTGATATATATGCATAGGCACAAACCAAAAAGGTTCGGGAGGAAACAGGATATCCGTACATCGGTCGGCATGCCAGAGAGTCATCTGCATAAGAGAACCTTGAGCCCTGGGAAGTTGCAGTTGCGTCGTAAGCTGCTTCAACCTTATATCAATGCCCACTTTTTGCCATTGGTCAATAACAAGTTCCGTAATCAGGTCTTTAGGCGTTTCCATAGGTGTCCATTCAAGAGTAACACCAAGCTGTTTGCCATTAGGTCTCTCGCGTATGCCGTCTCCGTCTACATCCTTCATGCCCATCTCGTCAAGAAGACGGTTAGCTTCCTCGGGGTCATATTGGGCATAGGCCTGAGCAAACTCCTCTTCGTAGAATTTACTTGTCGGAAGGACCGTTG
>JAQURI010000027.1 GCA_028715665.1 Candidatus Ratteibacteria bacterium | reverse complement strand
AACCCATCGGCAAATTTCCCGGATTCTTCGGCTACTATTATAAGATTAACCATAAAAGCCGGAAACAATTTCGACTTTTTCAAGGCGTAACCAAAAGAACCTCCTTCTTGAACCTGTTTGTGCCCTTGTTCAATCGCTTTTTTTATAACCTCGTTATCTAAGATTGGCGCGGCAATTTTGATAGCTTCCGAGATAGGTATTCCGTTGGATACCAGAATCTCTAAACTTCTAAAAAATTTAATTAACTCAACTTTAAGATTAAAACTGCCCAAGATAGGGATATGCAATTTCAATTGGCTAATTATTCCCTTGTACATTTTCAGTCCCTTCTTAAAGAAAAATACCAGTACAATTATTACTGCCAATATTAACATCCACCAACGTTGACAGAAAATACTTATATTCAGAACTATTTGAGTAGGCAGCGGCAATGCCTGCCCTATATCGGAAAATATTTTTACAAGCCGCGGCATAACGAACATAAACATAAACATTATCGTAAAGATTCCGAGCAAAGCCATAAAAACAGGATATATCAAAGCACTGCGTACACGAGATAAAAAATCATTCTGTTTTTTGAGATAGTCTGCTATTCTAAATAACGATTCCGTCAAATTTCCGCTGCTTTCTCCCGCTTGAATTATGGCTATATAAAGGGGGGGAAAAGTTTTAGGATATCTTGCAAGCACGGCGGAGAAAGACTCTCCGTCTTTTATTCTGGAATAAATGTTATTTAATAGTTTTTTAAACCGAAGGTCTTCCGTTTGTTCGGAAATTATAGACAAACTCCTTGAAAGAGGCACTCCTGATTTCAATAAACTCGCCAATTGTCTGCTGAATATAACTATATTTTTAGGTTTTATTTTTGTCGACGAAATTGGGGAAGTCGAAATAATCGGCTCATAATCTTGAGAAATTTCCTCTATCTTGATAGGGAAACAATTTTTTTGGCTCAATTTTTCAATAGCCTTCTCTCTGCTTTCAGCTTCTATCACATCTTCTATTATTTCTTTTGGGCTTTTTTTGGCCTGATACTTAAATAAAGGCATATTATTTCACCATTCACCTTTCAAATATCTTAAAAGGCGGGCTTTTTCTGCAACGGAGAAGCCTAAGAATGCTGCGCCTATCTCATAAGTCTTATCTTTTTCTATTTTCTTTGTCCTTACGACTTTCACCAAACAGTTTATCGGATTTTCGGCGTCCAATAATTCCAAATCGATATTCAGAACCGTTCCCGGGGGGAGTTCTTGGAAAGCTATAAAAAGAATCCCTCCTTCGCTGATATTCTTAAATATACTAAAATGCTGCGAATCCGTTTCTTTAAAAGGCGTATTCGAAGACGATTTTATAATACGGTACTTAAGATTGAGCTTATTGTTGAACCTTTGGAAAAAACGTCTATCGTGAGAAAAATCCTTTTCCATGGATAATGCTATCATTCGTCAGATTTACTATCTTGTTCTTCCAATGTATTTTTAATCACTTCTTCGGGAGTAGTTAATCCCTGTATTACTTTCCGCCAGCCGTTCTGGCTTAACGAAAGCATGCCGTTTTCTAACGCAACTTTTTTTATTTTGTCCGAAGAAGCTTTTGCTAAAATCATTTCCCTGATTTTTTCGTCTATCTGTAAAATTTCATATATAGCAGTCCTGCCGTAATAACCTGTTGAATTACATTTCTTGCAACCTTCGCCGCGGAAGATTTTAACTTCTGAAGCCGAAATATTAAGGTTTGAAGCAATAAGTTTTATGATTTCGGGGGACTGATTTTTGTCTTCTTTTTTACAATTCTGACAAATTAATCTTACCAACCGTTGGGCTACCAAAGCAGTCAAACTGGAAGTAATCAAATAAGGTTCTACTCCTATATCTATTAGTCGTGTAACGCCGCTTGCAGCATTATTGGTGTGAAGAGTGGAAAAGACCAAGTGACCTGTCAAAGCCGACCTCATGGCTATTTCGGCAGTTTCCATATCCCTCACCTCGCCCACCATAATCACATCCGGGTCATGTCTTAATATGCTTCTTAAGCCCCTGGCAAACGTCAATTCTATGTTAGGAGCAACCTGAATTTGAGTTATATTCTCGATTTCGTATTCGATAGGGTCTTCTATCGTTATAATTTTGCGATTTTCGGTATTTAATTCGTTTAAGACGGCATAAAGAGTAGTTGTTTTGCCGCTCCCTGTAGGACCGGTGACAAAGATTATACCGTAAGGCATACTTATCAATTTTTTAATGGTTTTCAAGTCATCGGAGGCAATACCTAATCCGCCCAAATCCATAAGCAGTTTCATAGGCAATATTCTAATGACCAAACTCTCGCCGTACGGAGTAGGTAAAGTAGAAATTCTCAAATCCAGTGTTTGATTTTGGACTTTTACTATAGCTCGACCGTCTTGAGGGAGCCTGCGCTCCACGATATCCAAGTTTGACATTATTTTTATTCTGGAAAATATGGGCTTTAAGAAATTTTTTAGCTGCGGAGGAACCTTGGATTCATATAAAACTCCGTCAATACGGTAACGTAATCTTAATTTGTCCCTGTAAGGTTCGATGTGAATATCGGTCGCTCTTTTATTAAACGCATCCAAAATTATCTGATTAACTAATTTTATGACGGAGGGCTCATCTGAAAGTTTTTCAATATCTTCCACTTTCTCTTCATATACCTCATCTAAAACAGCACTTTTGTCTTTTGGGGATTTCTGAAGGATTTGGTGAACTGTTACGGCTCCCAAACCATACATTGATTTCAAGGCTTCGATTATTTCATTTTCACAGGCAAGCACCTGTTTGACTTCATATCCTAAATAGGTTCTTATTTCATCCTGGGCTTTCACGGACAAAGGATAAGATACCGCAATTGTTAACGTTTTATTCTCTATTTTGAAAGGGATGAATTTGTAATAAGAAGAAATTTTTACCGGGATTTTGTCTATTAACATTTTGTCAATGGATGTTTTTCCTAAACTAACGACTTCAAGATTTAATTCTTCGCTTAAAATTTTAAGAATATCTTCTTCGGAAGCTATCGATTTATAAACAAGAAGGGACTTAATCTCTTGTTTGGAATTTTCTGCTTCTTTTATGATGGAATCCAACAATTGTTTTGAAATCGACCCTTTATTTAATAAGGCTTGGCATAAAGCGGAATCAGTTTTATTAATCATATTTATTTATCCCTCGTTTTTTTCGATTAATTCTTTTATAAACCTATTCCTGTATTGACGATATCGCCTAATTATTTCCAGCATATCCTCTCGGGAAGTAAGAACAATCTCCAACTTAAGAGGCCTTACCGCCTTTTCTATTTCGGCTATAGCTACGGCATCTAAAGGGTTAACGACAGCCAGCGTTACCAACTCGTCATTTTGTTGTATCGGAAAACAGTCGTGTTTTGATATTAAAGAATAGGGAAACCTTCTAACTAACGCTAAATCTATATATCTATCCTTTATGCTAAGGTATGGGATATTAAACTGTTTAGATAATATCCCTAACAAAGTATGTTCTTCAACATATCCTCTTCTTACAAGTATATTGCCTATAAATTCTTTTGTTATTTTTTGTTCTTTTAAAGCTTCTTGCAGCTGCTCCGAAGTAATTAAACCGGCATCTATTAAAACTTCTCCTGTCCGTTTGGGCATTTCATTTTTTATTTTTTTAGATTATAAATTATTCTTTTTTCAAAAGCAACAATAAGGGGTATTGCCAACAGAATATTAATTTGAATTTTTCCGCATTTTTGAGTAATATATAGCCAATAACGGGCGATAATATGCCAAATAATAAAAAAACAGTCGGGATATCCTCCTTTCAGATATACTGTAAAACAATGATATTTTTGCCAAAAGTTTGGAAAGCAATTTTCAGCATATTAATCGGTTTAACATTAGCAGGGGGAATTGCACTGAAAGATGCATCTGCTCAAGAAGACAGAGAAAGTATTTATATGCGAATTTTGGCAGTAAATCCCTCTAAGGATGAAGCAAAAACCGTCAATATTAAGGAATATCTGCCTCAGGAAGTAACAATCAAAGACATTATCAATGCGGGCGGATTAAATGTCGACTATGATACTGAACGCGGGCTATATTATGTCCATAAAGAAAATATAGAATTATCTCCAGGGATAACATTAACATTCACCGTAGAATTAAAAGATATTTGGTATATACCGATAGAAAAACTGGATACTTTCAAATCTCAAACCAAATATATACTAGAGTCCATGAAAGATACACCGCAATATTCCACAATCGAGGAAATTGCAAACGAAATAGACGAACAAATCAAAAAAATCATAACTTCTGAAGGAGAATCGAAAGAACTTTCATTCAAACAACAAGTAGCAAACTACCGTGACAATATTGCCGTTTTAAACCATATACAGTCAAATATAGAGAGAATGAGGAATTTCATGATAGCAGCCGGCAAGGGAGGAGAAATAGGCATCTCTGGAAAAGCAATGTTGGAAAATTCAAAATTAAAATCCGACGTGCCTTCAAAGACAGCAACATGGATGGTAATTTTCATGATTATAATTTTTATCTTGGTATTGGGCGCCAGTTTCTTCTTTGCGTGGATTCGTTCAAGCCGTTCCATCCAAAAAGGCACCGAAGAAACAGTGGAATCCTCTTTCCCTCAAACTGAACCAAAAACCACAGAGGAAACAAAAAGCGAAGAGCAAGAAGAAAAAGAACAAACAGAAGAAAAAACAGAAAAAAGTTAAATTAAATTTTTATGGACGTAAGAGTTCTTACAACTCAAGAAACAATATTTAAAAAAAAAGCTGAAAGTGTGATTTTGCCAGGAGAGCAAGGCACCTTTGAAATTCTGCCATTCCATAAACATCTCATCAGTCGTTTGGTAAAAGGGAAAATTCATATAAATGGACATATCATTCCCATCATGCGCGGCATAGCAAAAACAGAAAAAGACAAGACAACTATAATCATAGAAAAAACAGGGAATACTAATGAGCCATAATATAGCTGTAACGCTAATCATCTCCTTATGCGTATTAGGCCCTTCTATAGTATTTATAGCAAGTTCTTTTGCAAGCATTCAAGCTTTGGGCCGTAATCCTTCGGCTTCGCCAAAAATCTTTACCGCCATGATTATAGCCCTTGCTTTTACGGAAGCGTTGGCGTTCGTAGCTCTTCTGGTTGCATTTCAATTATTAAGTAAAGGAACTCCATAATGAAAAACTTAAAAGTTCTTTTAGTCGATGATAACCCTGAATATTTAGAACTTATAGGTTTCTATTTGAAAAAATTAGGTTATATAGTAGAAACAGTTGACTCTGGAGAAAAGGCCTTATCTAAAATAAAAGAAGAAAGGCCTTCCATAATATTTTTAGACCTCCAGATGCCAAAGATGGATGGATTGGAAACATTACAAAAAATTAAAGAAATAGACAAAACACTTCCGGTAATCATAGTTAGCGCTCATGGAAACAAAGAAAAAGAAGAGGAAGCAAAAAAGTTAGGAAGCAACGGTTTTTATTGTAAAGGAGATAATTTTGCTAAAGCAGCCCTGCTTATTGAAATGACTTTATTTGGACTATCAGGTTCAGAACCAGAAGAAAAATAAATGCTTATTAGATTGCCTGTTACCTATAACCTGAAAGCAAAGTTAAATTCCAATTTACCATACCACCAAGAATACCTCGCCCTTCAAAATAGGGATTCATCTCCACACCAAAAGAGTCGGTATGGGGATAAAAATCATTTTTTAAGAACGTTCCACCACCCTAAATGGCGGGGCAGTTTATTCGCAAAAATATTTGCATTATCTATATATTTCCTTCTTTTTAATCGAGTTTATTCTGCGACCGATTTACCTAAAGAGAGTGATAATTTGGTATTAATGGTCTTTTTAGGAATTGTAATTATCGGTTTAATAATCGCTTTTATTCTAACTGCCTTCGCTAAACAGACAGTTTATATCGAAGATAAAAAATCCGAAGGAGCCAAGGACCAATTCAAATCCTTATCTCCAACCATAATTAAAGAAATAGACAGATTGGTAAATCCCAGAAATAAAAAACAAGCCGTAAAAATAATTTCCGATCTTTTTCAAGAGGAAGTTAAGAAAAAGATAGATGCAACTACTCAAGAAATTAGTAAAAAATATGGGACTATAATCGAAGGGAAAAATCAACTAATAAAGAAAACCGAAGAAAAATATGCTCGGACAGACTTAGAAAAAAAACATACTGAATCGATTATCAGAAACATTGCCGAAGGTTTGGTAGTTGTAAATAACAAAGGCGAGGTTCTTGTAATGAACCCATCCGCTAAAAAACTTCTTGGTGTTAAAGAAGGTGAAAAAAAAGATAAACTCAATTTAAGTAATCTAAGTGACAAATATTTGGTTGCTTTAATGGATTCTACCAAAGAAAATAAAGAAATAATCGTTCAAAGTTCTAACGATGATACTAAAAAAGTCTTAAGGGCAAGCAGCGCGGTAATAGAAAATGAAAATGGAAAAACTGTTGGAATGGTATCAGTTTTAACCGATGTAACTAAACAAAAAGAGCTTGAAGAGATGAAATCGAGTTTTCTATCTAATGTTTCCCATGAATTACGGACACCTTTGGTGTCTATTCAAAAATCCGTGGATTTAATTTTAAGTAAATCAGCAGGGGAGATTACCGAATCTCAAGAGAAATTTTTGAGTATAACTGACCGCAACTTAAAAAGACTCAACCAACTCATCAATGACTTGTTGGACCTTTCTAAATTAGAAGCAAAAAAAGTATCATTGGAATTAAAACCCACACAAATAAGTAAAGTTATAGATGATGCTTGCGAAAGTTTAAAAAGTTGGGCGGATTCAAAATCCATCAAAATAGACAAAATAGTTCCTGCAAATTTACCTGATATTGATATGGATTATTCCCGTATAATTCAAGTATTTAATAATCTAATCGGAAATGCCATTAAATTCACTCCTCAGAACGGCATAATTACTATAGAAATTCAATTGCGGGAAGGGAATAAGAAACTACAAATCAGCGTATCTGATACTGGTATAGGAATAGATGAAAAGGACCTCGATAAAATCTTTGATAAATTTCAACAATGCGGAGAAAGGGCAGCGACTGATATAAGCGGGACGGGATTAGGGCTTAGCATTACGAAAGAGATTGTCCAATTGCATAAAGGGGATATTTGGGCAGAAAGCAAAAAAGATAAAGGAGCAAAATTTACTTTTACCTTACCCATCCAAAATACAAATTCGGTTTCTAATCAACCTAAAATATGATGATTAAAAAGTTACTTAATATACTTTATATCATTATTTTTCTTCTGTATTCAAATAGCAGTTTGACTGAAGAGAAAAAAACGAACAACCTAATAATCATTGTTGACTCTTCCAGAAGTATGTTGCAATTAACCCGCGACGGGAAAGAAAAACTATGGTCAGCCAAAGCAGCTCTCAATAAATTAATAGATAAACTCCCCAGCGATACTAATGTCGGGCTTATGGTTTTTGGACATCGGCAAAAGAACAAATGTGATGACATAGAAATGGTGCTTCCCGTTGCTCCTCTGGCGGACCCAACAATTATAAAGGGAAAATTAAATACCCTAAAACCCACAGGAGTAACCCCTTTGACTGCGTCGTTAGACCGAGCCAGCGAACATCTTAAAAAATTTAAAGGGAAATCTACCATATTGCTGATTACCGACGGGAAAGAGACGTGCGGAGGAAACCCGGTGGAACTGGTTTCCAACATGTCGGACAAACAAGGCCTAATCATCATAGTCGATGTAGTGGGGCTAAATGTAACCGCTATCGAGAGGAAACAGCTGGAAGCCATAGCAAAAGCAGGAGGAGGTAATTATTACTCTGCGAATACTTCTCATGAATTATCTGAAGCTGTTTCTGAGGTAGCAGAAGAAAGAGTAATAGCAATAGAAGTAGACATAAACACAAATTTTTCCGAAGAGACAGAAAAACAAACAAAAACTCTGATGGATAAGGACCTGGGAACTTTATTAATAAATTATAGTCATATTTTAAATTCTATTTATATTTATGACAAAGACACAAATCAGAGAGTTGACGGAAAGGCCATATGGATACATTTAGAGAACCAATACAGCACTAATTTGGAACCGGGGTTATATATGATTGAACTTCAAAGTGTTTCCGAAAAAGAAACTATCAAAATTGATAACATAAGAATCAAACCCAACAAGAAAACAACAATAAATGTAGATTGATAAACCAAAATAGTTCAATTGTAATTATTACTTAAACTCCAAAGCTTTCTCTATCGCTTTAATAATAGTTTCTGTTTGAGCTGGTTTCGTAAGATAATCGACTACTCCGACTTTATAAGCTTTAAGCTTATCCGTATCTTTATCCAGAGCGGAAAGAGCAATTATGGGGATTCGCTTGCCAATCGGGTCTTCATTTAACATTTGGCATGCTTCTATCCCGCCTACTTCGGGCATAAGCAGGTCGAGCAAAATAATATCCGGGTTAAAGTCTTTTACTTTCGAAACAATATTTTTTGCGCTTGATAAAGCCAAAACTTCGTATCGTTTAGTTTGCTCTAAATTTTTTTTAAGCATATTAATAAAATCTTCTTCGTCGTCAATAAGCATCACTTTTCTTTTTTTCATATCATTTACCTCCCTGCATCTTCAAAGTTAAAACAAATTTTGTACCTTTATTCTCTTCGCTTTGAACTTCTATCATGCCTCTGTGCATCTCAATTATGCTTCTCGTAACAGAAAGCCCCAGACCGGCTCCCCCTCTAGGCCCTTTCGTAGTAAAAAAAGGTGTATAAAGTCTTTGGAGATTTTCTTTAGAAATACCAATTCCAGTGTCCTCTATCTCTATGATCGCCGCTTTTTCCCCAAACTGGAAATAATCACTTGCCCTCCTCCCTACTCTGTTCGCAAGTTTATCAAGTTTTTTCGTATAGCCACGAACAAAAATCGTCCCTCCATTAGGCATAGCCTGAACGGCATTTAAGAACAAATTAACAAACACTTGTTCGAGTTTCGAATCATCGACAAAAACTTTGGGGAATTTTGGGATAAATTTTTTGACGATTTTTATATTCTCAAGTTTGACTCTGGGTTTTATTAATTCTAAAGAACGCGTCATTATAGGCTTCACATCTTGTAATCTTAAATTCAATTCTGTTACTCTCACAAAATCGGAAAGACTGCGAATAATATTATCGGCTCTTTTTATATTGTCTACTATCGTATTAATAGTGTCTTGTATATCTTTTTTACCGGAATGGATATTTCTCTTTAAATATTCGGTTGCCTGCATAATTACTGCCAAGGGATTTTTTACTTCATGAGCAACGCCGCCAGCTAACTGTACTATGACATTTGCTTTTTCAGCTTGAATAAGTTCGACCCTTGCTTCAGCAAGCCTGGAATATGCTTTTTTTAATTCTTCTTCCGCTTTTTTTCGCTCGGTAATATCCCGAAAGATTCCCTGTATTACTTTTCTGCCGCCCAATTTAAAAACATTAGCCTTTATGGCAACATCTTTCAACTGGCCGGTTTTGGTAAGGACCCGGGTTTCTATAACTTGCCCACTCTTTCCTTTAAGATGTTTACTAAAAGTATCGGTAATTCCTTTTTTTTTCTTTGCTGCAGGCGGATGAAGGATACGCTGGTGTTTACCAATAAGTTCAGATCTTTTTCTTCCGACCAATTCTGCCGCCGCAGGATTACAATCGATTAATATACCGGATTTAACGTCCGCTAAAAATATAGCATCTACTGCAAATTCAAACTGCATCCTGTATTTTTCCTCTGCCTTACACAATTCATCATAAATTCTTTTTTGATTCATCATACTTCTATTTTTCTTTTCTTTTGATTCCCGCCTTGACATTAAGAGCCCTCCTCTTTATTTGATTCAGTAGGCATGATAAATACTTTCGAAATGTAAATATTGCATCTTACTATATCGCTTACTTCTTCCTTTGGCGCAACCGTCATTCTTTCCACGCTTAATAATTGCTCGGAATTCTCTATGCTATAGAGAAAGTCAAAAATACTATCCATCGGCGCTTCGCAGGTCAAAGTAACAAAATATTCTTTTGTCAACTCTCCTTCCTGAAGAGGGCTGGGCTTTATATCCAATAATTCCACAGAGGCATTTTGGGCTAAATTTTCTATGCTTTTTAAAAAGGAAATTGGTTCTATACTTTTTGTTTCTGACTTTTCAAAATAAGGCGAATATTTATCATATTCTTTTTTTATTTCGTTTTCCCTAGACAAGAGAAGAAGATTTTTCTTGATAGTTTCTTCTTGTTCGGAAGTTTCTTTATCTAACGCTTCTATCCGTAAAACAGCCGGATTAAACAGGAAACGTGTTACGACCAAAGAAAACACGACAAATATTGTCACATAAAAAATTACTTTTTCTCTTTTTGATAATTTGGCTATAAAAGAATTCAAAACTTTTATCATTTTTTTATGGTCTTTATTTCTTCCAAAGAAGATATAATTTCGAAATCTACCAAATTTTGTCCTTTTTCTTCCCGTTTTCTGGTAGAATTTGTCTTAACATCTTTATAATATTCGGATTTTTCCATATTTGTGATAAAAGAAAAAACGCTTGACATGGATGTCGATGTCCCTTTTATGGAAAATGTTCCCTTTCTATCAAATCTAATTTCGTGCAGATAAATTTCCGGCGTTACCAAATCATATAATTGGGATAAAATTTCCAATACATAACCGCGTCTGGAAAGATAACTTCTTACCAACTGAACTTGCTTGAAAGTTTCTTCCAAAGATTCCGCTTTTTTGTTAGTTGTTTCATATTCCAGTATAAGTTTTTCCAAATATAATTCTTTCAAATAGATTTTAATTACTAATATCGCGCTTATTAAAAAAACGATAATGGCTATTAATACGCCAGTTTGTATAATGTTCTTACTTTTTTCTTTAAAAGCTTTTTGTATTTTTATTTCTTCGGGCACAAGGTCAATATGCAATTGTTCAAATGCCCAAAGAGGCGCAATGACATCCAAAAAAGATGAATCTTGGTTTGTCGAGAGAATTTCAGATGCGGTTCTTGAAATAGGCAGATTATCATAAGTGCAAATTTCAAGAGGAATATTCAATAGATTCTTTAATGAAGCAGATAAAATTTCTTCTTGATAAAGTCGTTTTGCTCCCGATAGAACCAGCATGGCAATAGGTTCGCCAATTTCTTCGGCTTGATAAGCTTCTATTGATTTTCTTATTTCCTCTTTAAAATCATTTATATACTTTTCTTTATCTTGCAAAAAATTCTGCATCCCCAGAGAAACATTACGGGTAAATATTACTTTTCCCTCGTAAGAAACTATAAAATCCGTTGATAGTTTGTCGACATGAATGATAGCTGTTGGAGATTTCTTTTCTTCCAACTTTAGAATTTTACATACGATATTATTAATACCGTCCGGCTTGAAAATAATCCTCTTTACATTTAATTTTGCTTTTTTAAATATCTCAAACTCTCTTCTGACTACATCTTGTTTGACTATAACAAGAAAAATTCTGGTGTAATTGGATTTAGAAGTTCCTATAACAACATAACTTATTATTATCTCTTCAGGAGAATAAGGAGTATGCCGTGCTGCCTGTAACTGTACAATCTCTTTTATCTCCTGCGGATTAGTAGAAGGAATTTCTATGTTTTTAATTATTGCGAGATTAGAAGAAACCATGCCTATAATAGTCGGATTTTTAATTTTTTCTTTAGCTAAAGATGTTTTGATAATTTCTGCTATTTCATCATCGGATAAATTAGTAATATCTGTGCTGGTTAAGCTTATAACTCCTCTTTTAACCACTGATGTTTTTATGTATGCAATTTTCAAAATATTGTCACTAAAATCTATTCCTACTTTGTCTCCTTTATCCGTTATAAAGCGAAAGTCAAAACCCATAAAACTCATTTTTACTCCTCTTGCCAGTATTTAATTTCTCCCTCGGAATCTACTACAGCGATTATTTGATAACGGTCATTTATATTATCTAATTTTGCCGTGCTTTTTATCATGAAATTTTGTGAAGTTACATCCAGTTTTTCTTCGGCAACCAGAAGTTCTAATTGTGCCACTTCCGATGAATTCAAAGCAACGAAAGATTTAAGTTCTGCTATTATTTTAGATGCAGAAGTAAAAAAATTATCGTCAAAAGTAGCAAACCTGGAATCCATACCGCAACGGAAAGACATAATTTTTTCTATTAATTCGTGAGGAAGCCCAAGCGCATATAAAACTTCCACCGAAACAGTGTTTATATTTATCTTTCCATCTCCATAAATAGTCACATAGTTTTTTATTTTATCAAAAATTTCTCTATTCATTCCTTTAACTAACAGCAATTCTTCTAAAATTTCACAATTGGAATCTTTTGCTTCGTACGGATATTTTGAATTTTTATAATAACTGTCTTCTGCCCCATAAGACGGATGTTGAAAGTTTGAATCTTCGTCTCTCCAATCAATTATGCAATATGCCAATTCTTCCGCCGATTCTTCGTTTAAAAAAACGATATTCCGGAAAAGTCTTTTAAAAGTTTCTATATCGGAAGTATTTAAATTTAACTTGCTGTTTTCATCTATCAAACCATATTGCATAAGTGGAGTTTCTGTCGAATCAAATTCATCTTTTGCAAAACCATCAATACCGCAATTATTATCTATTACATATCCTATTGTAAAAGCACCGTCGCCAAGTTGTATTTCCTTAAAAACAACAGGATTATTGCTCCACGGTTCATTTAAATGATAAGAAGTTTTCAAGACAATTTGTTCTTTTTTTAACTCAAGGATAGCTCTTTTAACTCCCGCTTCAGCTATAAAATGAAGTTTATCTTTAGTCTCAATATGTTTTAAAAAATTTAATTTTTGTCTAACGGCAAAACCTAAATTCAAACTTAACATAGATAATACAATCAATACCAACAACGTAAGTATCAATATGCTGCCTCTATTTTTCTTTTGATTCGGTAGATACTTTATAAACAGGAATGAAAATACTTTTAACAAAACTTTTCTCTCTGTTGTTTTCATAAAACTCCACTTTTACCCTTACCGCCAGAGGCGGATTTTCTTCATCCTTCCAGTAAGATTCCCATGAGGTTTTATCTCCCTCGGGGTCATAACGATAATATTGAAAGGTGAGATTTTTGATGTTACTTAGTACCTTTGCTGGTATAGGGTCTGTATTTTTATATAACTGGTTATAATTTTGCTGTTTCCTATTTATGCTTTTGTCTATAGTATCTTTAAAATACACGACATATCCTATCTCATATTTTGCATCTTTAGATTCTTTGGGAACAATCAAAGTAGGAAAAGCTATTCTTTCATTCGAACCTTCAAATTTTATGCCGGTGTATTCAAAACTATTTCTCAGATCACGAGATATTTTTTCAAAAAAAAGAGAAACATCTTCTTCTATCACATTTCCGAATATTTTTTTCCATACTTTTATACCATTGTTAAAAACGCTATAAACGGATAAGCCGAGGACAGATAATATAACTGCAACTAATAAGA